>JAFEFK010000036.1 GCA_018240625.1 Pseudomonadota bacterium | reverse complement strand
GCGTATAGAGAAAGAACTTGAAGCTGGCATAGACCCGGCGCGGCCCGCCCCAGACGCCGATAATCAGGAACATCGGGATCAGGCCGCCTTCGAAGAACAGATAGAACAGCACCAGATCGAGCGATGAGAACGTGCCGATCATCAGCGTTTCCAGCACCAGAAACGCCATCATGTACTCGCGCACGCGCGACGTGACCGACTTCCAGCTCGCGACGATGCAGAACGGCATCAGCGCCGTGGTCAAAATCACGAAGGGCAGCGAGATGCCGTCGACACCCATATGATAGCTGATGCCGGCGGCCAGCCAGTTCGCTTTCTCAACGAACTGAAATCCGCTGTTTGCCGGATCGAACCGCATCACCAGGATCAGCGACACCGCGAAGGTGATCAGTGTTGTCCACAGCGCGATCCAGCGCGCATTCCCCTGGGCAGCCGCGTCGTCGCCGCGACTGAGATAGATGATGAGCGCGCCAACCAGCGGCAGGAACGTCACAACGGAAAGAACGGGCCAGGTCGTCATCACTGGCCTCCCACGCCAAACATGAACCACGTTATCAGGCCGGCGACGCCGATCAACATCGCGAACGCGTAGTGATAGAGATATCCGGTCTGGATGCGCTTCACGCCGCGGGCGGCATCGAGCACCCGCGCCGACACGCCATCCGGACCGAAGCCGTCGATGATGAAGCCGTCGCCCTTCTTCCACAGGAAGCGGCCGAGCCACTTGGCGGGACGCACGAAGATAAAGTCATAGAGCTCGTCAAAATACCATTTGTTGAGCAGGAACTGGTACAGCATCTGGTGCTGACGCGCGAGTTCGACGGGCAGGTACGGCCTGCGGATGTAGAACAGCCACGCCACCACAAATCCCAAAATCATCATCGCGGTCGGCAGGAAGCCGATGGCTTCGGGAATGTGATGCATCTCCTCGAGGATTCCGGGATGCATCTTGATCGACTCGCGGAAGAACTCATCGACGCCGTGGCCGGCGAACAGTTCCTTGAACGGGAAGCCCGCGAGGATCGATCCGGCGGCGAGAACACCGATCGGAATCAACATCCAGATCGGCGCTTCGTGCGCGGCTTCATAATGAGCCTGATCGTGCGGCTCGCCGTGGAACGTCTTGAAGATCAAGCGCCACGAATAGAACGAGGTCAGACCAGCCGCGATCACCGTCATCAGGAAGCCGTAGAACGCGAACGGATTATGCGAGACGAACGCGGATTCGATGATGGCATCCTTTGAAAAATAGCCGGCGGTCAGCGGGAAGCCGGTCAGCGCCAGCGTGCCGATCACCATCACGATATAGGTATAGGGGATGCGATCCTTCAGGCCGCCCATGTTGCGGATGTCCTGCTCATGGTGCATCGCGTAGATCACCGAACCCGAGCCCAGGAACAGCAGCGCCTTGAAGAAGGCGTGCGTGAACAGATGGAACATGCCGACCGAGTAGGCCCCCGCTCCCATCGCCACGAACATGTAACCGAGCTGCGAACAGGTCGAATACGCCACGATCCGCTTGATGTCGTTCTGCACCAGCCCGATCGTGGCCGCAAACATCGCCGTGGTCGCGCCGATGAACATCACGAAGGCTTGCGCATTGGGCGCCAGTTCGAACAGCGGCGACAGCCGCGCCACCATGAACACACCCGCGGTCACCATGGTCGCGGCGTGGATCAGCGCCGACACCGGCGTCGGGCCTTCCATCGCGTCGGGCAGCCAGGTGTGCAGCAGGAACTGGGCCGACTTGCCCATCGCGCCCATGAACAGCAAGAGACACGTCAGCGTCAGCGCGTCGACGTTCCATGCGAGGAAGTGAATGGTCTTGCCGGTCAGTCCCGGCGCGGCGCTGAAAATGGTGTCAAAATCGGTCGAACCGATCAGCATGAACACCGCAAAGATGCCGAGCGAGAAACCGAAGTCGCCGACGCGGTTGACCACGAACGCCTTGATCGCCGCCGCGTTCGCCGAGGGCTTCTGATACCAGAAGCCGATCAGCAGATAGCTAGCAAGGCCGACGCCTTCCCAGCCGAAGAACAACTGCACCAGGTTGTCCGAGGTCACCAGCATCAGCATCGCGAAGGTGAACAGCGACAGATAGCCGAAAAAGCGCGGGCGGTTCGGATCTTCGTCCATGTAGCCGATGGAATAGAAATGAACCAGCGACGACACGGTCGTGACGACAACGAGCATCACTGCCGTCAGCGTATCGACCCGCAGCGACCAGGCGACTTGCAGATCGCCCGAGTTGATCCACGGGAACAGCGCGATCCGCATATCGTGATGCATGAAGCCGACGTCGACCAGCGTCATCCACGACAGACCGGCCGCGATCAGCAGCAGCACTGTGGTGATCAGTTCCGCCGCGCGCGATCCTGCGGCGGGCGGTTCGACCGGGCCGTGGCCATGATCGTCGTGCCCGTGATCGTCGTGGGAAGCGGACGCGTGCGCATCCGCGTGAGCGTCGCCATGCCCATGGGCATCATCGTGATGATCGACTGTGTCGCCGCTCGGATGGCGCGCATGCGCACCCGACAGCGCGATCAATCCGGCGAGGATCGCGCCGATCAGCGGCAGAAAGACGATTGCCTGGATCATATGGTCGCCTCTTGACGCATGATCTCACGACCAACGAAGTCGTTGGTCGGGGAAAACCGGTGCCCACTTTTCCGGGTCATGCTTCAGCCCTTCATCAGATTGACGTCTTCAACCGCGATCGAACCGCGGTTGCGGAAATACACCACGAGAACAGCGAGCCCGATCGCTGCTTCGGCCGCGGCCACCGTCAGCACCAGCAGCGCGAACACCTGGCCGACGATGTCGCCGAGGAATGTGGAGAACGCCACCAGGTTGATGTTCACGGCGAGCAGGATCAGCTCGATCGACATGAGAATGACGATGATGTTCTTTCGATTGAGAAAGATGCCGAGGATCCCCAGCGTGAACAAGATCGCGGCGACCGCAAGATAGTGTCCGAGCCCGATGGTCATTGCACCCACTCCGCCGCATCCGTGTCCTGCAAGCCCTGCCCGGAGGCGATCTTGCGAACGCTCATGGCCAGTTCTGGCGTCCGCGCATTCTGGACGTTGATATCCTGCCGCTTGACGCTCGCCTTGTGGCGCAGCGTCAGCACGATGGCGCCGATCATCGCTACCAGCAGCACCATGCCTGCAAGCTGGAAGTAGTGGATGTACTTCGTATAGAGCACGAGCCCGAGCGCTTCGGTGTTGCTGACGTTCCCCGGAATCGCCGCCGTGATCGACTTCGTGACGGTGGG
>JAFEFK010000369.1 GCA_018240625.1 Pseudomonadota bacterium | reverse complement strand
TCGGCGTCGTCGGATTCCGAGACGTTGATACCCATGTCGGAGAGCATCGACATGATGTCTTCGATCTGCTCCGGCGAGGTGGTGTCGGACGGCAGCACTTCATTGAGCTGATCGAAGGTCACGAAGCCGCGCTTCTTGGCCTGCTTGATCATCTTCTTGACGGCGGCGTCGGAGAGGTCGAGCAACGGCGACGGCGCGTCGGCTGCATCCTTCTCGGGGGCGTCCGCTGCCTTGTCGTCTTTTTCCTTGTCCTTGACCTGCAGCGTCTTTGCCTTGCTCGCCATTCACAGCTCCTGAAACGCACTCGTGCGGGAAGCGCACCCGCTTCACCTTGAAATCTGCGCCGCGTCCGGCGCCTCGAATTTGCGCCGCATGCGACGCCTTGAATTTCGCGCCGCGGACGGCGCTCTGAACTTTTGCGCCGCAAGCGGCGCTTTGGATGTTGCGCCGTTCACGACGCGCAAAGGGCGGCGCAAACGTCTCGCCACCCCGTCAACCCTCGCGTCGAATGATCGGTCTCGCGTTGGACTTTTGGCCTTGAAGCCTCTAACTTTCGATTAACCCTGTTTTTGCAGCCAAACCATGGGTTTGGCGAGTCTTTTCACGGTTCCGGACCGAGCCTTCCCCGTCTCATTTTATTTCAGACGCTCCGCTGGAACCGGCCGGAGGATTCACCGAACCCCTCGATCAGGGCCTCGGTGCCGTCGACCTCCGACAGCCTCGCCTTCACGTCGCGCAACCAGGTGAGATGTGACTCGCTCGGATCAGCTCCGAGCGCCAGTTCGGCGTCGTTCAATTCCCTAAGTAAGGAGTGCCATTGGCGATGCAAGGAGATGAGCTGGTGCCAGGTGGAGAGAACGTCCTCGCGCGCCGCACCCGGCTGCGAGCCCCACACCGCAAGGGTCGTGATCGCCCGCTCAAAGCGTTGAATTTGCTCGGTATATCCATTCTTATCGAGCCAGCCGCGGATCCGGGCGCGCTCGGCGTCCTCATCGTCGGTCGCCCCGGATTGCGCAAAGGCCGCCAGAATCCCGGCCCTGAGCTTGATGGCGTCGGGATGGGCCAGCTCCAGCGCGGCGACCTCCTCGAGGTGGTCGTGCAGCAGCCAGGGGTGGTTGATCAGCGACAGCAGGATCAGCGCTTCCCGCCGCGACAGCATGCTGCGCTGGCCCCGCATGATCGGCGAATTGGCCAGATGCGGGCTGACCGCCTGATAGGGGCCTCGAGGCAGGCTCGACCCGAGCGCCGGTCCCGGCCGGGCCCCGCCCCGGCCACCCGGTGAAAACGGCGCGCGGGGCTGAAATCGCCGGCCCGATTCGCCGCCGAAATTACTCCGGCCATAACCGCCGCGGACGGGTTCGGGCGCAAACGTGCGGTGCAGGCGCTCGACCAGATCCTGGCGATAATAGCGCCGCACCACCTCGTCGCGCACGGCATTGGAGAGTTCGTTGATACGCGCTTCCAGCGCGGCGCGCCGCTCCGGCGTCGCAAAATTGCCGCCCTCGATTTCGCGCGACCAGATCACGTCGGCCAGCCCGCGCGCGGCGCCGATGACGTCCTCGATCGCGGCGCGTCCGCCGGAGCGCGCGAGATCGTCGGGGTCCTGCCCTTCCGGCAGCAATGCGAAACGCAGGCTCTTGCCCGGCTTGAGATGCGGCAACGCCAGATCGGCCGCGCGGTACGCCGCCTTCTGTCCGGCCTTGTCGCCGTCGAAGCAGAGGATCGGCTCGTCCGCCATCTTCCAGAGCAGCGCAAGCTGGTTCTCGGTCAGCGCGGTGCCGAGCGGCGCGACGCTCGCCGGAAAACCCGCACCGACCATGGCGATGACGTCGACATAGCCTTCGACCACCACCAGCGGCGCGGTATTGTTCTGCGCGGAATGCATCGCCTGTCGCGCGGTCGCGAGGTTGTAGAGATTGTCGCCCTTGTGAAACAGCGGCGTCTCCGGCGAATTGAGGTATTTCGCCGGCACGTCCTTTTGCAGCGCGCGACCGCCGAACGCGATCACACGGCCCCGCGCGTCCGTGATCGGAAACATCACGCGGTCGCGAAAGCGATCATAGGGCACGGGGATATCGTCGCCGGCGATCAGCAGTCCGGTCTCGACCATATCCTCGACCGAAACGCCCTGCGCGCCCAGATGCTCCTTCAGCGCGAAGCGATCGTCGAAGCGTTCGCCCGGCGCATAACCGATGCGGAATTGCAGTTGCACGGCCGGCGAGATCGCGCGATCGGCGAGATAGCCGCGTGCCCTGGCGCCATGGCGCGACGCCAGCGTGTCGGCGAAGAATTTCGCGGCCAGCTCCATCACGTCGTGCAACGTGCGGCGGCGCTGCTCGTGGCGCGCGGCGTCCGGCGTCGCAGCTGGAATCGGCATCCCCGCCATCGACGCCAGCCGCTCGACAGCTTCGACGAACGACACGCCCTCGGTCTCCATCACGAAGTCAAAAATGTTGCCGTGCTTGCCGGTGGAGAAGTCGTGATAGAATTGCTTCTGGTCGTTGACGGTGAAGGACGGCGTCTTCTCCTGCTGGAACGGCGACAGCCCTTTGAACTCGCGCCCCGCCCGCTTCAGCTTGACGCGCCGGCCCACGACGTCCGAAACCGGAAGCCGGGCGCGCAGTTCCTCAAGAAATTCGGGCGTGAAGCGCATGGATTCGCTAAGGCCTTTGCCAACCGATCACTCATATAGGCTCTCGGGCCCGATCCCCCAACCGGCGCTGGCTTGTTGCCGCTATTCACAGGGCATTTACGGCTTGACCGGTTTAGCAGGGAATCAAGAAAAGCCTGCGCCATGCCCGGACAACGGTAGCTCAACGCCCGCTGCATCGACAGCCTGCTCCCTCTCCCGCTTGCGGGGAAGGGTTGGGGTGGGGGCTCTCCCGCTATTCATGCCTCGTTGGGGATGTCACGTCGATTGTAATCAACCGGCTTTTGCCACTGTCGTCGAAATCGCGATCTTGCGGCGCAGGCTCGCAATCCTCAACGCCGTCCTCGTCGAAAACATGCTAGGATCGTGATCAAGATCGAGCTTGATCGCCACGGTTGTGCGAATGCCGACATCTGTGCATCGCCAGCGGCTGCGCCCTATTAGAAATTCCATTCCAATTTTGAAGTCCGAGTGTTTCCTTACTCACTCCATTCTTCCTTGCGAGCCGAAACCGCCACCCCGACCCTCCCCCGCAAGCGGGAGAGGGAGCGCGCTGTACGATGTATCGACGTCCTATTCGATCGCTGACGCCGCCTATGCGCCAAACCGCCCCGACTCGATCCGCGGCAGCTTCGTCACCGGCCAGTTGTAGAGATAGGTCCACGCCTCGACGGCGCCGCCGCCGGCGCGCGTGACCGGCAACACCTGCCGCACGTATTCCGTCGGCTCGGCAAACCCCTCGCCGCAGGCCTCGTACATGTCGAATTCGCGCAGCAGCGGTTCGGGCTCGCGCAGGCGATAGAGTTCGCCATGCACGATATCGGCGGCCTCGTCCGACAACACCAGCCCCGGATAATGCCGGATGAGATGAAGCCGGCCACGGCAATGCGCCTCGCCTTCGAACGCCGCGTTGGACGACAGCAGGCGGGACATCGGGTGATCGTAGCCGCGCATCAGCGTGCCGTAGACGAAGAGAAGATCGAGCATTGAGATAACAGGGTAAGGGATCAAGAGGTCGTGTCAGTGGCTGGATTGCCGGATCAAGTCCGGCCATGACGGCAGAAAGATGCGGCTGCGGTCAAGCCACATGATGGTCACTCGTCGCGGCCGTCTCCAGATCAGCCGAATGCCGCGACGACCGTTTCGATGGGCAGGAACAGGATACGGCTGTCGTCCGGATATTCGATGAATTCGGCGCAGCGCAGGTAAAAGCGTTTCGCCGCGTCGTCCCTTGCGTGGACCATCACCGCGCCGACACCGATGCTCTGCGAGGCGACGGCAATGCGCCGGAGCGCGTCCGCGAGCATATCGGCGCCCAGTCCCCTACCTGCATGATCGCGGCTCACTGCCAGCCGTCCGATCACCGAAACCGGAATCGTATCCGGCGCATTGCGCCTGATCTTGCCGGGCGCCGCCGCGCGCTCCACCGCGCCCGCCGAGATGCAGAAGTAGGCGACCACGCGACG
>JAFEFK010000368.1 GCA_018240625.1 Pseudomonadota bacterium | reverse complement strand
TCATCATTGGACCCGACGGCATTCGCGCCGTGCTCGATTGGGAATTGGCGCATCTCGGCGATCCCATGGAGGATCTTGGATGGATCTGCGTCAACTCATGGCGCTTCGGTGAGATCGACAAGCCGGTCGGCGGTTTCGGCACGCGCGAGGAGTTGTTCGCTGGTTATGAAGCCGCGGGCCGCCGTGCTGACCCGGCGCGCGTGACGTTCTGGGAAGTGATGGGAACGCTGCGCTGGGGCGTGATGTGCTGCGGCATGATGCAGCGCTTTCGCACCTCGCCGGAGCGATCCATCGAGCGCGCGATGATCGGCCGCCGTTCGTCCGAAACCGAAATCGATCTGCTGCGGCTGCTGGCGCCGCGGACATGATACCGGCGCGGCCCTCGATGAGGCCGGGCAGGGAAGGAGGATGCGATGCAGGATGATCCGACACCTCGCGAACTGATCGGCGCGGCCGCCGATTTTCTGCGCAACGACATCATGCCGCAGATCAAGGGGCACAGCGCGTTCAAACTGCGCGTGACGATCAATGCACTCGATCTGGTGACGCGGCAGTTGACGCTGGAGCCCGCGAGCGATGCGGCCGAGGCTGCGCGCCTGACAAAACTGCTTGGCCGGGACGGGCCGCTTGCCGATCTCAACCAGGCGCTGGCCGAAGGCATCGCCGGCGGCGGGTTCGATCTGGAGACGCCCGGCGTGCGCGATCACCTCTGGCAAACCACGCTCGACAAGCTCGCGATCGATCAGCCGAACTACGGGAGCTATAAGAGGGAGCTGGAGCGAGGCCCAGCAACGCAAAAGCCGTCATCCTGAGGTGCGCGCATTTTGCGCGCCTCGAAAGATGGCCGCAGAGCAAGTGTCATCCTTCGAGGCTCGCCGCAAGGACGGCTCGCACCTCAGGATGACGGTCTGGGCTGTGTATAAAGCCTATCTCCCCAGCCACTTCGGCGGGCGCTTTTCCGAGAACGCCTTCGGGCCTTCGATGTAGTCCTGCGACGCGGCCATGGCCTTCACCGCGGGATATTCCCGCTGTTCCGTGATCGCCTGCTCGAGCGACACTGCCATGCCCTTCTGGATCGCCTGCTTGGAGGCGCGGATCGACATCGGGCTGTTCTGGCAGATGGTCTCGGCCCATTTCTCGGCGGCGGCGAGCGCTTCGCCCTGCGGCACCACCTCGTTGACGAAGCCGAGCTCGAGGCCTTCGCGCGCTTTCACGTGCCGCGCGGTCAGGATCATGCCCATCGCGCGCTTCAATCCGATCTGGCGCGGCAGCCGCTGCAAGCCGCCGGCGAGCGCCGCGAGGCCGACGCGCGGCTCCGGTAGCGCGAAGGTCGCGTTTTCCGAAGCAATGATGAGGTCGCAGGCGAGCGCAATCTCGAATCCGCCGCCCATGGCGACGCCATTAACGGCGGCGATGATTGGCTTGTCGCAATCGAAGCGCGAGGTCAGGCCGGCGAACCCGCCCTTGTCCCAGCCACGTTTGCCGCCCGCCGCCTGCCATTTCAGGTCGTTGCCGGCGCAGAAGGCTTTGTCACCGGCGCCGGTGACGATCGCGACCCATTGGTCCGGATCGGCGGAAAATTCGTCGAACACCTTGTTCAATTCGAAATGCGCGTCGGTATGCAGCGCGTTGTAGACCTCGGGGCGCGACAGCGTCACGATGGTGATCGGCCCCTTGCGTGTGATTTTTGAGAATTGCAGCGCCATGTTCGCTCCCGTTGATATTGTTT
>JAFEFK010000367.1 GCA_018240625.1 Pseudomonadota bacterium | reverse complement strand
GATCCGCCTGTTCTCAAATCTAGAATTCCTGGTTTAAGTATTTATTAATCAAGGAAATTAATTGCGGTTCTGGGGTAACGGCTTGCCCTCGATCTTCGGAAGATCGGCGGCAGAGGCCGACTTGTCGGAGCTGGCGCGCCGCGCCAGGTCGACGGTCAGCCGTTCGGCCGCGTCCGGCGACATCTGGCCCAGAATGTCCGACATCTTGCGGGGCGCGATTTTCGAGGCGATCTCAAACAGCACGGGCATCTCGAGGCGATCGAAGACTTTGGCCGCATCCTTCGGTTTCATGTTTTCGTACATCGTCACGATGCTCTTGAAGCGCGAGGCCTCGGCGTCGTTCTTCTGCTCGGTCGCGGTCGCGATCCGCGACTCGATACCTTTCATCTCCTCAACACGTCCCTCGATCCGTTTTTCGGCGGACTTCAAAAGGCTCTCACGGATGTCAATTTCGCGAGCGCGCGCTTCGAGTTCCTGCCGCCGGCTCTGAAGCCGCTCGAGGATGGCGCGCTCGGAGGGCGAGACCGCCTGACCCGGCTCCGGAATCGTGACGGCGCCCGATGCTTTCGCCGTTTCGGGAGCCGCGACAGCGGGCTTGCCCTCTTCCTTCTTGGCCTCTTCCTTCTTGGCTTCTTCCTTCTTGCCCTCCTCTTTCGGTTTGGCCTCGACCGATCCGGTGACGTCGCCGGATTCTGTTCGGCTGGGATACCCGAGATTTTCCTGCGCCCAGGACCTCGGCTGTCCGGCTATCCTTTGCTGTTCCGCCGTCTTGGGTTGGCCAGTCGCCTTCGGTTGGCCGGTTTCTTTCGGACTTGCCGCGATCGAGCCGGTAACGTCGCTCATATCCGCGTCGGGGGTTTTCGCTCCGGGAAAATTCAGGTTGGCCTGCGCCCAGGAAGGTTGTGACGAGTTCGGCTGATAGTCGAAGACATAGCCGCCATCGATCACCAGCCCCGCCACCTTGAGGACAGCGAAGCCGACGATCGCAACCATCACGACCGGGATGATCCTGATGTCCCGAAAGACGCTCATGCGGCGATGCCGTTGGCCCTTGTGCGTTCGGAGAATGCCCGTGCCGCGGCAGCGATCAGGCGGGCATCGCTGATGACCGGTTGTTGGACAACGGGTTCAGGAGCCGAGGGCGGGCGCGCGGCAATCGCAATCTTCGTCAGCCGCCGCATGACCGCGTCACCTTCCGATAATTGCTTGGATAACTGTCGTGACAGGTCCGTAGCCGACACGATCTGGTTGCCGAGATTTTCGTTGACGTCGCGGACGGTGTGCTTGAGCCCGCCGATGGCACGCTCAGCGATTTCCGTCGCCGTGATGAGCTCGCCGATGGTCGCCTTCAACGACTGCTCATCGGCCTTCAGCCGCTTCAGCCGCTTGTTCAGCAGCATGCAATAACCGATTGTCATGATGAGTAGAACAGCGACAAGGCTCTCGATCACAAGTCCGAATGAGTGGTTCATTGGGCCTCCATCAACTTGGTTTGCTCGTCGGCCTTCTCGAACATCGCGAAGGTCGTATTCGGTTTACGCAATTGCTTGGTCACGCGAATGGCGACGCGATCGCCGACGCGCCCCATGCGGCCCTCCGTCAGCGTGACGTTGCCGCAACGCACGGCCACCAGCGCATCGGCGCGCATTTCCAGCGGCAGCGTGTCGCCGACTTTCAGCGTCATAAGCTGCTTCAGCGGAATCTCGGCCTCGTACAGCACCGCATCGACGGCGATCTGCGCCTGTGCGATCTCGGTGGCGAGGTGGCCTTCCCAGATCGGATCGCGGCCGAACTTTTCACCCATGAACATCTGCAACAGCACGTTGCGGATGGGCTCGATGGTGGCATAGGGCAGCAGCAGTTCGATGGTGCCGCCACGGTCTTCCATATCGATCCGCAGGCGGACCAGGATCGCGGCGTTGGCCGGGCGCGTGATCGCGGCGAAGCGCGGATTGGTCTCAAGGCGATCGATGGTGAAAGTCACCGGCGACAGCGGCCGGAACGCGTGCTCGGCGTCTGCCAGCACGACCTCGACCAGCCGCTTCACCAGATTGGTTTCGATGGTCGTGTAAGGCCGGCCTTCGATTCGGAGCGAGGTCTGGCCGCGCCGACCGCCGAGCAGCACGTCGATCATGGAGTAGATGAGACTCGAATCCACCATCGCCAGACCGAAGTTTTCCCACTCCTCGGCCTTGAACACGCTGAGCACCGCGGGCAGCGGAATCGAATTCATGTAGTCGCCGAAACGGACCGATGTGATGCGGTCGAGCGAAACCTCGACGTTGTCGGAGGTGAAATTGCGCAGGGATGTCGTCATCAGCCGCACCAGGCGGTCGAATACGATTTCCAGCATCGGCAGGCGCTCGTAGGAGACCATCGCCGAATCGATGATCGCGCGAATGCCGGAATTGTCGTCGACATTGATTTCGCCGACGCTGAAACCGAGCAGGTTGTCGATTTCCTCCTGCGACAGGACGCGCTCGCCGCCGTTCTTGCCGTTGCCGAGATTGCGGCTGCCGTCATCGACCATGGCGGCCCACTGTTCCGCCATCGTCTCGGTGAGTTCGTTGGCGGCGGCGGCATCGGCGGCCGCGGCCGGGTCCTCCGAATCCAGCGACGCTTCCCATTGGGCTGCGATCGCATCCTGGTCGACTTGATCGTTATCGCCCGCCATGACCTAAATCCCCAGCGCCCTGGCGCCCTTCGCCGTCACTGAATGACGATTTCCTTGAACAGCACGGCATTGACATGACTGGGCGAGACGGCCGTGTTGACCCGCTTGGTCAGTTCTTCCTTCAGGCGAAACAGTCCGGCCGATCCGTTGAGATCGCTGGGGCGCAGTTCGCGCATATAGGTCTGAAACAGATCGGTGACGCGCGGCATCGCGGGCTTGATCTTTTCCACCTGCGGCTCGTCCTTGACTTCAAGAACGATTTTCACCTTGAGATATTGCACCCGTTCGCCGGGTGCACCGACGAGGTTGACCAGCATGTCGGGCACTTCGACGAAAACCGGAGGCTTCGGCGGCGGAGCTTCTGCATGCTTCTCTTCGCCGTGATGGCGGAAGAAGAAGAACCAGGTGCCGCCGCCGCTCACGAGGCAGACCACCACCGCGGCTGCGACGATCAGCTTGAGCTTCTTCTTGGGAGCGGGCGGCGCATCGCCATCGGCGGCCGCATTCTCGTTTGAATCGTTCTCTGCCATCGTCAATTCGCCTGCAAACAGGATCGGTCCGATGCCGCCGAGCAGGCCAACTACGCGAAACAAATGCCCCCGGCGCACACGCGCCCCGTTGGCGTTAACACTAGGTTCGCAATGGTTAATGGAACCTTTCTTTTAACCATACGCTAGGAAGATTTTGCCGGGCCAATATGGTCAACAAGACCTTATTGCCGCCCTTTCCGGCCCTCCGATTTTTCATAAGCACTTGAAATTATGAAATTTCCCGACTTGGCACGGCTTTCGCTAATCCTCCTGTGAACCGCAGGCTTGGGAGAGCCTGGCGGTTCGCACGAACCGCCGGCGGCTTGGGAGAGCAGATAGCGGTTCATTCAGGGGAGAACCACCGATGGAGAATACCCTTCTCGTCGGACTATCGCGGCAGATGATGCTCGAACGGCAGATGGATGTCGTTGCGAACAACGTCGCGAACGTCAACACCAACGGTTTCAAGGCCGACCGTTCGCTGTTCGAGGAATATCTGAGCCCGGGCGCCCACGAAGATAACTTCGTCGGCCGCGACCGCCGCGTCAGCTTCGTCCAGGATCGCGCCACCTTTCACGACTTTTCCGGCGGACCGACCGAGCAGACCAAAAATCCGCTGGATGTCGCCATCGACGGCAAGGCTTTCCTGGTCGTGCAGACGCCGGGCGGCGAACGCTATACCCGCGACGGCGGCTTGCAGATCAATCCGCAGGGACAACTGGTGACGGCCACCGGCAATCCGGTCCTCGGCACCGGCGGACCAATCACGTTTCAGCAGACCGACCACGACATCTCGATTTCGAACGACGGCACCATCACCGTGATCGAGGGCACCAACAACGCCGCCGACTCGATCCGCGGCAAGCTCAAGCTGGTCTCCTTCGCGCAGGCGCAGAAGCTGCTCAAGGACGGCTCCAACCTTTATGCGGCAGGCGAAGGCGGCGCGGCCCAGCCCGATCCGAATGCACGGGTCCGGCAGGGCTTCATCGAAAAATCCAACGTCAGCGCGGTGACCGAGATGAGCCGCATGGTCGAGGTGTCTCGCGCCTATACGCAAATGGCGACGCTGCTGCAGCAGCAAAGCGACCTGCAGAAATCCGCGATCGAAAACCTCGCCGACGTTCCGGCATAAGGACATCAGCTCATGCGCGCTCTTTATACCGCG
>JAFEFK010000366.1 GCA_018240625.1 Pseudomonadota bacterium | reverse complement strand
GTCTCTGGCGAGAGGCCGGGCGGTGTGTCATAAAAGCATGCGCCATCATTGTGGCGGCCTGTTGCATCACACATTTATGATTCGGAGTTTTGTCATGCGCGGCTTTTCAGTCCTGTTCGGCGCCGCGGCGGCGCTGATCGCGTCGCTCGCTGGCGCCTATGCGCAGCAGCCCATGGAGCGGGTCAAGGTCGGTGTCCTTGAATGCCGCGGCGGCGCAAGCGTCGGCTTCATCGTCGGCTCCGTCACTAATCTCGGCTGCGTGCTCCGTGTCGATGGCGCGCCCGACGGTCGTTACATCGCAACCATCCGCAAGGTCGGCGTCGATCTCGGCATCACGCAGGAATCGGCGCTCGCCTGGGGTGTCTATGCACCGGTAGCGCGACTAGGGCCCGGCGATCTTTCCGGGAATTATGCCGGCGCGCAGGGCAGCGCCTCCGTTGGCGTCGGGGTTGGCGGCAACGTGCTGATCGGCGGCTCCGCGAATTCGATCGCGTTGCAGCCGCTCAGCGTGCAGGGGCAGGTCGGACTCAGCGTGGCGGCAGGACTCGCCGCCCTGGAATTACGTCCGGGCCGCTGAGGTTACGGTTGAGCGGTTCCGCGCCGCGTTTTTTCCTGCTTGCCAAAATCGGATCGCGGGAGGAGCATTCCTCCTGCCGACCCAATCATGGGCCGACTTCCAGATCAGGAGGCGGCAATGGGACAAGACGTCAGAAGTCCTCCAGGTACTAAAGGATCGGGTCCCCGGTGCATTGCGCTGGTGGGCCCTTTCCAAAGCGGTAAGACCACACTTCTCGAAGCCATTCTCGCGCGTACAGGCGCAATCCCCAAAGCAGGCAGTGTCGATCACGGAACCAGCGTTGGCGACGCCAGCGCGGAAGCCCGTCATCACAAGATGGGCGTCGGCCTGACCGCCTCGACCACGAGCTTCATGGGCGAGAGCTACACCTTTATCGATTGTCCGGGCTCGATTGAATTTGCACACGACATGCGCGCGGCTATCCCTGCGGTCGATGCCGCCGTGGTGGTATGCGAAGCCGACGAACGCAAGCTCCCGCAGTTGCAGATCATCCTGCGCGAACTGGAAGATCTCGGCATTCCCCGTTTTCTGTTTCTGAACAAGATCGACAGAGCCAACAAGCGCATCCGCGAGACGCTTGCGACGTTGCAGCCGGCCTCGCGCATTCCGCTGGTGCTGCGGCAGATCCCGATCTGGAACGGCGACCTGATCGCCGGCTTCGTGGATCTCGCGCTGGAGCGCGCCTTCGTCTACCGCGAGCACAAGGCGTCCGAAGTTGTCGCTCTCGACGGGGGTGATCTCGACCGCGAGAAGGAAGCGCGGTTTTCCATGCTGGAGAAACTTGCCGATCACGACGACGCGCTGATGGAGCAACTGCTCGAGGATGTTCCGCCGCCGCGCGATGCAGTGTTCGACGACCTCGCCCGCGAATTGCGCGAGGGGCAGATCTGCCCGGTGCTGCTCGGCTCGGCGTTGCGCGAGAACGGCGTGCTGCGGCTGATGAAGGCACTGCGGCACGAAGCGCCCGGCATCGAGGCTACGGCAAAACGTCTCGACGTGGCTGGCAGCAAGGAAGCGCTGGCCTACGTCTTCAAGACCACGCATCTCCAGCATGGCGGCAAGCTGTCGCTAGCGCGCGTGCTGACCGGGCGCTTCGACGATGCTTCAATGGTGCAGGCATCGTCGGGCGAATCCGGAAAGATCTCCGGCATTCTCGCCGTCACCGGCGCGCACGACAGCAAGCGGGCGTCGGCAGAGGCCGGCGAGATGGTGGCGTTCGGCAAGCTCGACACCGTGAAGACCGGCGACACCCTGACATCGGCCAGGATTGCGCCGCCCTCGCTGGTCGTCATTGAATCGGTCATGCCGGTGCTGGCGATGGCGCTTTCGGCCGGTGACCGCAAGGACGACGTCAAGCTTGGGCAGGCCCTGATCAAGCTGAATGAGGAAGACCCTTCCCTCACCATCGTCCACAACGCGCAGACCCACGACACTGTGCTGTGGGGGCAGGGCGAGATGCATTTGCGCGTCGCGCTGGAACGGCTGCACGATCGTTTCGGCGTCAACGTGAAATCGCAACCGCCAGCGATTGGCTATCAGGAAACCATCCGCAAGCCGATCACCCAGCGCGGCCGCCACAAGAAGCAGTCCGGCGGTCACGGCCAGTTCGGCGATGTGGTGCTGGAGATCAAGCCGATGCCGCGCGGCTCAGGCTTTACTTTCGTCGACAAGATCGTCGGCGGCGCCGTGCCGCGCAACTACATCGGTGCGGTGGAGGAAGGGGTGATCGATGCGCTTACGCGCGGTCCGCTTGGCTTCCCGGTGATCGATGTGCAGGCGACGCTCACCGATGGCTCCTATCACAGCGTCGACTCATCTGACCAGGCGTTCCGCACCGCGGCGCGCATGGGGGTGGCGGAGGCGCTGCCGCAATGCCAGCCGGTGTTGCTGGAGCCAATCCATGTGGTCGAGATCGTCTGCCCGAGCGACGCCACGGCGAAGGTCAATGCCATCCTGTCGGCGCGGCGCGGACAGATTCTCGGCTTCGATACCCGCGAGGGCTGGAGCGGCTGGGATTGCGTGCGCGCGATGATGCCGGAAGCCGAGATCGGCGATCTCATTGTCGAGTTGCGGTCCGCGACGGCCGGTGCGGGCAGTTTCACCCGGCAGTTCGACCGCATGGCCGAAGTCACCGGCCGCGCCGCCGACCAGATTGTCGCCGCGCATCGGGTGGCGGCCTGACGTATGATGTCCTCCCCCCGTAAGGGGAGGGCATACCTTGACAAGACGTCGTTCGAAATTCGAATCCGGCGAAATGATATTCGTATGCCCGAGCAACAAAGACTGAAGGCGGGCAGGTGATGGCCGGATCGGGAAATAGGCTACTGCCGGTGGCGGCTTTTGCCGTGGCACTTGTGCTCCCGATCTTGCTGTCCTCTGCCTGGGGACAGGACGCGCACAATCAAGATCGCGCTGCCGCAGCGCCGACGCGCTCACGACTCTCGGTTGATCTCGCCGGGTACTATCCCTCCGTGCGCGCGCTGGTATTGGCTCGCGGCAACTGCGTCGCCTTCGAATACTATCGCAAGAACATCGGCGCCGAGACGCAATCGCCGGTCCACTCCGTGACAAAGAGCGTGCTTTCCATTCTCGTGGGCATCGCTATCGACGAAGGCTACCTGCGCCTCGACGAAAAGCTGTCCGAGGTCTTTCCGGAAGAATTTGACGAAAACGTCGATCCACTGACGCGCGAGATCACGGTGCGCGATTTGCTCACGAAGACAGAGGGTTTCGCCGAGGCCGGACAGGGTGATTTCAAGATTGGTGCTGGAGCCGGCGGGCGGCCGCAGATCTGGCGATGGATGCTCAATCGCAAGGTCAAATATCCGCAGGGGACTCACTTTCGTTACGACGGGGTAGGGTCCGACCTGCTCTCGGTCGTACTGTCACACGTCACCAGGCAAAGCGCTGCAACTTTTGCGAAAGACAAACTCTTCGATCCTCTGCATATCGTGAATTACACTTGGTATCAGGACACGGAAGGATACCTGCATGGTGAGACCGGCCTCCATATGACCGCCCGCGACATGGCCAAGATCGGCATTCTGTTTCTGCAGCATGGCCGATGGGAGCGCGCGCAGATCGTGTCGGAGGCCTATGTGAGTGACGCGACCGTCAGACACAACGACGGCGGGCCGCCGGTCAGGACTGCTTACGGCTATCAATGGTGGGTGAATGACACCCGCAACGATCGCGCGGCATTTTTTGCGGCAGGACACAACAGCCAGTTGATCTACGTTGTCCCGAAGCAGGACCTGGTCATCGCTGTTGCCGCGGATTCGATCCCTGGCGGCAGCCAGAAATTCATCAACGACGTCGTCCTGCCGGCTGCGGAGGGGCTGTCGGGGCCGGCGTCGTGCATCGTCCGGTACGGGCAGCCCTCTCACGCAAAATAAGCGGGATGGCGACCGAATTTAATAACTCCGGAAATCCTGGTTGCGACGGAAAGCCGTCAGCGTTGACAGGCAATGGAGCCGCGTGATTTGTGCAGGTTGACCCTTGCCGGCAGTCTTGTGGTCGGCAGTCTTGCAACGGGATCATCGATGTCGAACCGGACCAGCGCCCGCGCCGCATGTCTGATCGGATGGCCTGCCGCGCATTCGCGGTCGCCTTTGATCCATCACTATTGGCTGCGCACGCTCGGCATCGAGGGTGGCTACAATATCGAAGCCGTGCCGCCGGAAGAAGTTGCGGAGTTCATCCAGCATCTCGCGAAGCACGGCTTCGCTGGCGCCAATGTCACGATCCCGCACAAGGAGCGCGCGCTGCAACTGACTGAGCCAGATGCGCGAGCCAGGGCGGTCGGCGCCGCCAACACGCTTTATTATGATGGCGAGACGCTGCGCTCCACCAACACTGATGTCGAAGGCTTTATCGGCAACCTCGATGCCAGCGCACCCGGCTGGGATCGTGCCGAAGAAGCACTGGTGCTCGGCGCCGGCGGATCGTCGCGCGCCGTCGTGTTTGGCCTGATCGAGCGCGGTATCAAGCGCATTCATCTCGCCAACCGAACGATGGAGCGGGCGCAGGCGCTCGCGGATCAATTCGGCGCAAGGGTCATGCCGCTGGCGTGGGATAAAATTAGCGAGATGCTGCCGCGTTCCGGACTCCTTGTGAACACCACGTCGCTCGGCATGACGGGGCAGCCGCCGCTCGACATCGATCTCGCGGCGTTGCCGGCGGATACGGTCGTGGCCGATCTGGTTTACGTGCCGCTGGAGACGCAATTGCTTGCGGCAGCGAAAGCGCGCGGGCTGAAAACCGCCGATGGTCTCGGCATGTTGCTGCATCAGGCCGTGCGCGGCTTCGAGCTATGGTTCGGACAGCGTCCTGCGGTGACGGCGGAATTGCGCGAAATCGTTGAGGCCGATCTCACAAAGGTTTGAGCGCGAAATATAACGGGTTCTGCGGTGTCAGATGTTAGTCAGCTTCACCTGGAGAACATCGCATGGCCTTTTGCTCCAAACTGCCTCTCACGTTCACCGCTCTCGCACTGATTGCTTTCTCGTCGTCTGCGCTGGCGGAGCAACCGCAACCGTCCCGCGTTCGCGGCGCCATCCAGGCTGTCGACGGCGAGACGGTGACGATCAAATCGCGTGAAGGCGCGGATGTGAATCTTCATATCGCCAGCAGCATGGGCGTCACCGGCGTCGCCAAAGTGGCTCTCGCCGACATCAAGGTCGGCTCGTTCATCGGCGCGACCAGCGTGCCCGAACCTGACGGAACCGAGAAGGCGGTCGAGGTTCACGTCTTCCCGGAAAATATGCGCGGCTCCGGCGAAGGCTCGCAGCCGTACGATCTGCTTCCCAAAAGCTCCATGACCAATGCCACCGTCGACCGGACCAAGGCGGCCGCCAATGACGGGCAATCGCTGACACTGAAATACAAGGGCGGCGAGAAGAAGGTCGTGATCGGCCCCGATACGCCGGTCGTCACCTTCGTGCCCGGCGACAAATCGGAACTGAAGGCGGGCGCGCAGGTGATCGCCTTTGCGACGAAGCGGCCGGATGGATCGCTGGAAGCGCGCCGCATGCTGGTCGGCCGCGACGGGATAACGCCGCCGATGTGAGGCCGATGTGAGCGCGTCGTCCGGAGAGAGCGAGCTATGACCGGGACCAGATGGGTTCGTATTCTGCTTGCCGTGGGTGCGATCTGCCACGTGTCATGGTCCGATGCGGCGCAGGCGGATCCGGCGCGCGTCCTCGATCTGTCCATTCCCGGCGTCGGCTCGCAACGCGCGTTATACGTCAGCCCGTCACATCCGAAGGCAACGCTGGTGATGCTTCCCGGCGGTGCCGGCGATATCGGCATCGGGCCCGATGGCCGTCTCGAACACGGTCACAATTTTCTGGTTCGTTCGCGCGACCTCTGGGTGCAACGGGGTTTTGCCGTTCTGATTCCTGATACGGTGGACGGCATCAGGAACCTGCGCGGCAAGCGCAGTACCCCGCAATATGCCACCGTGGTTGCCGCGCTTGTGGCTTCTGCGCACGCCCAGGCGGCGGTGCCCGTGGTGCTGATGGGAACGAGCCAAGGCTCGATTGCCGCCGTGAACGGCGCGGCGCATCTCCGTCGGGGCGAGATCGCGGCGCTGGTGCTGACTGAATCGGTGTCACGCCTCGGCGGCAGCCACGAGACGGTGTTCTCGGCGCATCCCGATCGGATCAACGTTCCCGTGCTGATCGTGGCCAACAGCGACGACCGTTGCAAGGTCGCCCCGCCGCAGGACGCGCCGAAGATCGCGGCCGCAATGACACGCGCGCCGCTGGTCAAAATACGCGAGGTCAGCGGTGGCACGATGCACGGGACTAACGCGTGCGGTTCGCTCACGCCCCATGGGTACGACGGCATCGAACCGAAGGTGGTCGACGCCGTCGCCACCTGGTTAGGCGCGAGACTTTAAGGGGCGAGGCGACGGACCGACGCCGCCGATGCGAGGCGTCATCCTGCGGAGCGACGCACGCGTGCGCCGCGTCTCGAAGGATGGACCGCATGATCAACGTCATCCGTCGAGGTTCGCCGACACGATGCACGAGCATCGCGGGGCTCACACTTCAGGATGACGGCTTCTTCTCACATCGCCAGCACGCGCCGGTCGATCTCGGCGATCGTGTTGACGCCGCACAGCCCCATGGTCACGCTCAGTTCCTTGGCAATGATGTCGAGTGCCTTGGCGACGCCGGGCCCGCCGAAGGCACCGAGGCCGTAGATATACGAGCGGCCGATCATGCAGGACTTGGCGCCGAGCGCGAGCGCACGCATCACGTCTTGTCCCGAGCGGATGCCGCCGTCGAACAGGATCTCGGTTTTCGAGCCGACCGCTTCGGCGATTTCCGGCAGCACGTCGATCGACGAGCGGCCGCCGTCGAGCTGCCGGCCGCCGTGGTTCGAGACCACCAGCGCTTCCGCTCCGATTTTTGCGGCTTCCTCGGCATCCTCGACATCGAGGATTCCCTTGATGACAAGCTTGCCGGGCCAGATGCTGCGGATCCAGTCAACATCCTTCCAGTTCAGCGAGGTATCGAACTGTTCGGCGACCCAACCCGACACCGAACCGAGATCGTCGACGCCTTTGACGTGGCCGGCGATGTTGCCGAAATTTCGCCGCTTGGCGCGCAGCGTGCCGATCAGCCACGACGGCTTGCTGGCGAAATCGATCATGTTCTTCAGGTTGAAGATTTGCGGCGGCACCGACAGGCCGTTCTTGATGTCCTGATGGCGCTGGCCCAGCACCTGTAAATCGACCGTGAGCACCAAGGCGCTGCATTTCGCCGCCATGGCGCGCTGGATCAGTTCCTTGATGAAGCCGCGGTCCTTCATGACGTAGAGTTGAAACCAGAATGGCTTCTCGACGTTTTCCGCGACATCCTCGATCGAATTGATCGACATCGTACTGAGTGTGTAGGGAATGCCGGCGGCCTGCGCG
>JAFEFK010000365.1 GCA_018240625.1 Pseudomonadota bacterium | reverse complement strand
TATCGAGCCGCCGCCGCATGTCGGCGGGGCGGCGCGAAAGATCTGTTGGCCGGATGGCTTCGTGGGCTTCCTGGGCATTCTTGGCCTTGGTCTGATACTGGCGAGGTGCATCCGGCACATAGGCGTTGCCGTAATCTTCGCCGATCACCTTGCGGGCCTGCGTGATCGCCGAACCGTCGATCTGCACGCCGTCGGTTCGCATATAGGTAATGAGACCCGTGGTCTCGCCGCCGATGTCGATGCCTTCATAAAGGCGCTGGGCGATCCGCATGGTATGCGCGGGCGCGAAACCCAGCTTGCGGCTGGCTTCCTGCTGCAGCGTCGAGGTGGTGAAGGGCGCCTGCGGGTTGCGGCGCGCCGGTTTGGCCTCGACCGTGGTGACGGTGAAATTGGCGGCCTCGATCGCTTTCTTGAAATCTTCCGCCTCGGCGCCGGTGCCGATGTCGAGGCGCTGAATCTTCCTCCCATCCGCGCCAACCAGGCGTGCTTCGAAGGCTTCGCCGCGCGGTGTCGTCAGGGTCGCGACCAGCGACCAATATTCGCGCGGCACGAATTTCTCGATCTCCAGTTCGCGGTCGCAGACCAGCCGCAACGCCACCGATTGCACGCGGCCGGCCGAACGTGCGCCGGGCAATTTGCGCCACAACACCGGCGACAGGGTGAAGCCGACCAGATAGTCCAGCGCGCGGCGCGCCATGTAGGCATCGACCAGCGCGCCGTCGATCTGACGCGGGTTTTTCATCGCGTCGGTCACAGCCTGCTTGGTAATGGCATTGAAGACCACACGCTCGATCTTCTGGTCCTTCAGCGCGCGCTTTTCCTTGAGCACTTCGAGCACGTGCCATGAGATGGCCTCGCCCTCACGATCGGGGTCGGTTGCGAGGATCAGCTTGTCGGCACCCTTCAGCGAACGGGCGATGTCGTTGAGCCGCCCGGCGGCTTTGGGGTCGACCTCCCAGATCATTTGGAAATTGGCCTCCGGATCGACTGATCCATTCTTGGCGGGGAGGTCCCGGACATGGCCGAACGACGCCAGCACCTCGTAAGAGGAGCCCAGATATTTATTGATCGTCTTGGCCTTGGCAGGCGACTCGACAATGACGAGATTCATGTCATTCCAATAGCTTACGGGGAAATTCAGAGCCGGTTCCGCGAGAGTCGCGTCGGCGGTTTCGGGGCGAACATGGGAGCAGCGCGCCCTTAAGTCAAATGGACTCGCGCGAATAGCCGCAGATTCGGCCTCATCGTAATGATTGTAG
>JAFEFK010000364.1 GCA_018240625.1 Pseudomonadota bacterium | reverse complement strand
TCTACGCTTCATTAAAAGACGTGACGCAATCGGCGGACCTGCTGGGATCAATCGCGCGGGTCCCTGCAGAAGTACCACTTGGGCGACTTACGCAAGATACTGTCAAGCTCAAGCTGAGCGCCGATGCTGACCGCGACTTAATCTACTGGACTCTAAGAACGCCGCAATACCGTGCCTATTGTCGGGCACATGCGACCGGGACAACAAACCTCGGTCTATCTAGAGACGATTTCCTCGCCTTTCCAATTCCCGAGCCCACAGCAGATCGGTTAGCCCTAGTGAGGCTGCTTGAGGCGCTGGAGGCCAAATTCAAGCTCGATACCTACATGATCGAGACACTGGAGACCATAGCTCGGGAGTTTTTCAAGAGCTGGTTCGTCGACTTCGACCCTGTCCACGCTAAGGAAGAAGGCAGGCCCACCGGTCTTTCCAATGAAATTTCCGACCTCTTCCCATCCAGTTTTGGTGAGGATCGCCTACCAGAGGGGTGGAGTTCCGAACCCGTGCTGGATCAAGCAGAGTGGCTGAATGGAGCGGCTTACAAAGATATGCATTTTTCGAATGCGCCAGACGCACTTCCGGTCATCAAGATTGCGGAGCTGAAGAACGGCATAACGCGAACCACAAAGCGAACGAATACAGACCTAGGGGATCGATATCGTATTCAAACTGGAGAATTGCTGTTTTCGTGGTCTGGTAGCCCAGACACCTCAATTGATACTTTTGTCTGGGTAGATGGAGATGCTTGGCTGAACCAGCACATCTTTGCTGTTCGCCCAAACGGGAACGCAACCCGCGCCTATCTCTTTGCGATGCTAAAATTTTTAAGGAACGAATTGATAGAGATCGCGCGAAACAAGCAGACGACAGGTTTGGGGCACGTAACTCGGCGAGATCTAGCTCGCCTACAAGTGCATACTGGCGGCGCCGCGGTCCTCGCAGCGTTCGAAACTTTGGTAAGCCCTATTTACGAGAGGATTCAGGCGACACTGAAGGAGATGCACACGCTGCCGCTGCTTCGCGACACACTGTTATCCAAACTGATCTCAGGCGAAATGCGCATCGCAGACGCCGAAAGCCAGGTCTCAGCAGCCTAATGGCTTACCGTCTTCAATCCTTGCACGCCCTGATGGAAGCCCATCCCGATCGAGCCGAACCGCTCAGACGGCATGTCGAGGCGTTGGAGCTGAGCATCGAGAGCCAGCCTGCGTTCTGCCTCCAGAATGTGCGGACACTGTTCGAGGCTGCGCACGCAACAATCGCACCCCAGCTCGGAGTCAATTTTGGCAGGAACGATGGCTTTCCCGGGCGGATGAAGGGCGTCATCGCCGCCCTTGACTTCTCGGTGGCTAATCATCCTGAAGCAGAGAAGATCAACACGCACGTTAAGGAGCTGACGCAAGCAATTGAGGACATGGCTGTCGCTCTCGCCAAATTGAGCAATATTCCAAACCTAAGACATGGTGGCGCGCTCGACTGGGGAACGTTGGAACGCCAGCATGCCCTCATGCTAGGCGGCCTCTGTGACACCTTGGTCAGTTTCCTGTTTGACGTCGCGTGGCGCCGCCCGGCAGCGCAGTCGACTGCGCCCGCACCTTCCCAATACGAGGACTTCGCCGCATTCAATGCCGCGCTTGATGATGACTATGGAGATATCGAGATCGCCGGTTCAGTGTTCCAGTCAAGTAAAGTTCTCTATCTTCTCGACAACACGCAATACGAGGCGGCGAGGCTCGAATGGGAGGTCGAGCGGCCTGCGGTCGAAGCGGACCATGGGGCGGCTGCATGACCGATCTCTATCCTATCGCGCCCTCGCCAAGCGTTTCAGGTCTTCGCGAGGAAGCTGTTGAACTCGCCGCCCTGTCCTGGTTCGAATTGATCGGTTGGAAGACTGTTCCAGGTGACTACCTTGCGCCGGATGGCCCAATGGGTGCTCGCACCAGCTACAAGCAGGCGGTGCTTGAGCCTGAGCTGCGCAGCGCCCTTGCGACGCTGAATCCAGACGCCACCCCGACCATGATCGACGCGGCGGTGCGCACTGTTCTGGCAACGCCCAGCCAAGACGTGATCGAGAACAACCGTGCCTTCCATCCGTTCCTCGCCTCTGGCGTTCCGGTCGAGATCAATCAGGATGGCGAGACACGAACCGTGGGGCTGCGGCTGTTCGATCGCGTCGATCTTGGCAATAATCGTCTGCTCGTCACGAACCAGTTCATCGTCCAGGGCGCGGACGACCGCGATGTGGTCCGGGCCGATGTGGTGGTTTTCGTTAATGGGCTCCCTCTGGCCCTCTTGGAGCTGAAGAGCCCCTCAGACGCACAGGCGACACTGGAGCGGGCGCATACACAGCTCCGAAATTACCGGGCCAAGGTGCCCGAGCTACTGAGGTTCAATCAGGTGCTCGTCATCAGCGACGGCATCCAGGCGCGCATCGGCTCGCTGACAGCCGGGCTGGATCGGTTTGCCCCCTGGCGCACGATTGACGGCTCGGCGCTCGATGACACAGGCCGGTCGGAACTGGAGGTGCTGATCCGCGGCGTGTTCGCGCCCGAGCGCTTCTTCGACCTCATCGTTGACTATATCGCCTTCGAGGTGGTCGACGGCGTGGTGAAGTCGAAGAAGCTCGCAGGTTATCACCAGTTCCATGCGGTGCGGAAGGCACTTGCCTCCACAATCGAGGCGACAGGCGTGGGAGGTCAGCATCGGGGCGGCGTGGTTTGGCATACGCAAGGCTCTGGCAAATCGCTCACGATGCTATTCTTCGTGCGCCAGCTCCAGCTCGCCAAGGCGCTCAAGAACCCGACAATCGTTGTCGTTACGGATCGCAACGATCTCGACGATCAGCTCGCCGGCACTTTCAATGCGCACAGCTCGGCTCTCCGCACCACGCCCGCCCAAGCCGACAGTGCCGATGAGATGCGCCGTCTGCTCACAGTAGACATCGGCGGCCTCGTATTCACGTCCATCCAGAAGTTTCGAGGCGACGAAGGCGAGCATCCGCTTCTGACGCCCCGCAGCAATGTGGTGGTGATCGCCGACGAGGCGCACCGGACGCAATATGGGTTCAAGAAACGCTTCGTGATCGCAGACGGAGGCGTACGCGAGCAGGTCGGCTTCGCAGAGTATCTGCGACAGGCACTCCCGAACGCGACCTTCGTCGGCTTCACCGGCACGCCAATCGACGACAAAGACCGCTCGACGGTTGGCGTCTTCGGCGAGGTGATTGACACTTATGACATGACCCAAGCGGTCGCCGATAAGGCGACCGTGCCGATCCACTACACGGCCCGGCTGGCTAGGCTCCGTCTCAATCTGACGAACGAGGAGCGAGCTGAGCTAGATGCTTTGGCCGAGGAACTGACGGAGGGCGACGAAGCAGCAGTCGAGCGCGGTAAGAGCAATCTCACTCGGTTCGAAGAGGTGGTGGGAGCACCTGACCGGGTAGCCCAGATCGCGGCCGACATCGTTGAGCATTTCGAGCGTCGCCGCGAAGCTATGGCCGGCGGCAAGGGCATGATCGTCACAATCAGCCGGCGCGTGGCTGTCGAGCTATACGATCAGATCGCGAGGCTGCGGCCGGACTGGGTCTCGACCGATCCGCGCGACGACGCTTCCGGCATGTTGAAGGTCGTCATCACCGGCAACGGCAATGCTGATCCAGTGCCGCTGCAACCGCACCTACGGACCAAGAAGCGCCTTGAGACGCTTGCTGAACGGTTCAAGAACCCGACCTCTGGCTTCGATTTGGTCATCGTGCGCGATATGTGGCTGACCGGGTTCGACGCACCGTCCCTACATACGCTCTACATCGACAAGCCGATGCGTGGGCACGGTCTCATGCAGGCGATTGCCCGCGTGAACCGGGTCTGGGGTGATAAGCCCGGCGGCCTGATCGTAGACTATCTCGGCATTGGCGCAGAGCTGCGCGCTGCGCTGGCGCAATATACTGCACGTGATCGTGATCAGGTGCGCCTCGATCCCGACGAGGCTGTCCGGCAGACGCTGATGCGGCTTGAGAGCGCCCAGGCGCTTCTCGATGGCACGCCGTGGCGGGATTTCTTCCCGGCTGGCCCGGCTGGGCGGCTCACCATACTCAAGCAATGCCTTGAACACGTGCTGGCGACCGGACATCGGGATGACTTTATCGAGGCGGCGACTAAGCTGGAGGTGGCCTACGCTCTGAGCGCTGGCGATGAGCGCGTGACGGCGCGCCGGGATGAAATCGCCCTGATTGCCGCGATCCGCGCCAACCTCGTCAAGTACACAACTGGAGCGGGTCGGGGACGCGAGAGCGTTGAACGTGACATCCGGCAACTGCTCTCCCGCGCAGTGATGGCAGACGGCATCCTCGACGTGTTCAAGTCGGCGGGGCTCGACCAGCCGGACTTGTCCATCCTCTCCGATGAGTTCCTGGCCGAGGTCGGTCAGACCAAGGAGAAGAACCTCGCTGTCGAGACCCTACGTCGGCTCCTGGCAGATGAGATCAAGGCGCGGTCAAAGTCGAACATCGTCGAGGCCACCAAGCTAAGCGAGCGGTTGGATGACACGCTTCGCCGCTATCACAACCGAGCCGTCGACAGCGTGCAGGTGATCGAGGAACTGATCGCCCTCGCCAAGGACATCAGCGCGGCGAACGCCCGGAGCGCCCAGTTGGGCCTCAATGCCGAGGAACTGGCGTTCTATGACGCTTTGGCCGAGAACGGATCGGCGAAGGCGTTGATGGCCCATGAGCAGCTTCGCATTCTGGCTCAAGTCCTCGTGCAGACCATTCGCAGTTCAGCAACAATCGATTGGACACGCAAAGAGAGCGTGCGAGCCAAGATGAGAATCGAAGTTCGTAAATTATTGGCGCGATATGGCTACCCTCCCGACCTCCAGAAGGCTGCCGTCGATCTCGTTGTGCGCCAAGCCGAGACATTGGCGACGGGCTGGGGATAAGACTTCAGGGCTCGATGGCACGGGTGCGATCCTCATCCGTGACCGCCGTGGCTTGAAGCTCGGCGGACACCCGCTTGAGGAATCGCCGGTGCCGTCCATCCGGCGCGAAGGACGCTGCTAGCATGTGGTCGCCGATCACATGGAAGGCGTGTTCGCCATAGTGCTGACGATAACGGGAGGCCGCGCGCCTCACGTCGCTATCGGACGGCTCCCGCCTGCGGTCGAGCCGCTCTGCGACCAGGATGAGGACGCCGCCGACCACCGCCGCCCCGTACCAGGCGGCGATCACCTTGTATGTGCAGTTTATGGCGGTCGAGATGAAGTCCACGGGCACCTACCGACTTGGTTTCCGCTTGTAGATTATCGTCTACATTCTGGCTTGCGAATAGAAATGTGACGCTGAGTCCGTAGACTTTCAGTCCACGTTTCGACGCCATGCGGGCATGGCGGACTACCGGCGAGTCCTGGCGCAGAACGTGAAGGCAGCGAGAGATGCACTCAAGCTGTCGCAGGAGAAACTCGCCCTGGAGGCGGAGATCGACCGGACTTACATCTCTGGAATCGAGCGCGGCTTGCGCAATCCGTCGCTCGATCTGATCGTCAAGCTGGCCGCAAATCTCAAGACGACGCCGGCGGCGCTGCTGACGCCGCCAAAGGGCCGCACCTGATCGCCAATCTTTGGCGCAGGCAAAATCTCTCACTGGTAGAGGATCGGCTCGATGCGGGAGAGCCGGTCGAGGTCTTCCTGCCATATGTTGCTGCGGCGATAGACGGTCGTGGCCCTGCCACGCATAGGGGCATAGCCGAGGAGCAGGAGCACGCCGGCCGTGGTCAGCTTCGCCTCTGAGCCGTAGCCGCGCAGCAGCGCGACGTCGGCCGGCAAATCCCACCAGGTGCTCGGACCTGCATCACAGGCGTCGAACATCTCGTGCGGCATATGCAGGCGGCAGTATGCGCAGAACAGCGTCAACCGGTTGCGACCGGCGAGCCTGCGCCGGGCCTCGGCCGCGTCGGCCACAATCCGCACGGACATGGTCACAGCACCTCGCCGGTGACGCCGCGCGTCGGCTGGTGGCCGCGCACAACGAAGATGGGAGCAGAGGCGATGTCCACCACGGCGAAGCCGGCGAGCGCACCTGCGGCAGGGCCAATGAGGGCTTCTGCTGCGGCGCGCGCCGTCTCGACATCGGCCGCATTGACGATGATGGAGTTGCGCCGGTCGGCGCGCATGGTGTTGGCCTCTTTGGCGTAGACGATGTAGCTCGGCATGGTCAGTTCTCCTCTTTGTCATCGGTGAGTGCGTCGAGGTCCGAGAGATCACCCCCGACCGCTTCCTCGTCACGACGCATGAAGGCCGACTGAAGGTTGCGGGTCGGGTTGGCCCTGCCGGTCTCAAACGTTGAGTCGGCGTGCAGCGTCTCGATGGCGATGCGCTCCACTTCCATGACGGCCTGCGTCACATTGCGGTGGCTTTCGCTGACCAAAGCGTCTGCCAATTCATGCGACGAGAACGGCCTATCATGGACCGGCAGCATCGAGACGCGGGTGCAGAGCGCCGCTCCCAATTCCTTGTCCTTGGTGGCAGCCGCAAAGGCGGCAAGCGAGGCCAGTTCGGTCACACCGGAATTGGCGATCTGGCAGATCAACCGGCTCCGGCGCTCACTGCCGAGACTCTCGCGCATCAGCATCTGCATCGGAGACTCGAAGTGCATCCGCACGGCCGCGACCTCGTCCCGGATACGACCCGCCTCACGAACAAGCGCCAGGCGCGCATCGGCCGACTTGCGCCGTAATTCGGCGCGGTGACCATTGACGGCGCGGGTCACAACCTTTGAACGCTCATTGGAAGGAAGATCGGCCAGGCTGCGCTCGACATCGATGCGTCGCTGCGTCACCTGGCCTTCAAGGGTATTCAGCAATTTGGCATGCTGATCGCGATTTTCTCTGGCCCGGCCAAGCCGCTGGATCACGTCTGTCACAGACAACCAGTTGCTCGCAAGGGCCACCTTCTTAACCGCCATGTTCTTCTCCTGTCGCTTCGCGTCACGCGAAGGCTCATGAGCGAACAGGCGCGGCACAGCCGGCTATCGTCACCGCCATCGCGGTTCGAGCCGTCAACATCGGCCCTAACGCGACGACAGTGCGATTTGTTGTCGGCTCTTCGAGCCAACAGTTCAGTGCAGCTTCTTCTTGCCGATCATAGGCAAGAGCGCGCCAAGCCCCTTCGCGTTAAGCTCAGCCATCAGCTTCTCGCTACCGTCGCCGCTCAGCGAGATACTGGATAACGTCCTGCTCTTGACGGCATCGATCAGGCGATCAACGGTGAACTTTCCGCCATCGATGTCCCGCGAGAGGTAGAGCATCTCGATCATGCTGTCCTTCGCGAACTCGCCGAAGTTGGAGATGACCCTCATCTGACGCCCAACCTTCGCCTGCAACTGCGACGACGAATAGTCCACCGTAGCCAGATCGCCGAGGTCGAACGCGATCGCGTTCACCTTCAACTCGTCATCGGCGGCATGACCACCGAGGCGCACGACCTCACCGACCACCTTTAAGCGAACCTCGTAGTTCTTCTCAATATTCATGGCACTGCTCCTTAAACGCCAGGATTGGCGTGGAGCAGCACTATTGAGCACATCGTTTCCCCCGGCATAGAACATTTCATTGACATGGCGCGGTTTCGCGAGGTCTTCGGCGGCCAGTGTGGCTACGGCACAACATCAATAATGGTTGACTTCTTGATTATGCATTTTCTTG
>JAFEFK010000363.1 GCA_018240625.1 Pseudomonadota bacterium | reverse complement strand
GCGGAAGCCGTCGGAATATGTTCGCGAACAGGTCTGGTTCAGCACGCAGCCGATGGAGGAACCGGGGAATGCCGCCGAACTGATTGATCTGTTCGACCGGATCGGCTGGGATCGGCTGCTGTTCTCGACGGATTATCCGCACTGGGACTACGACGACCCGCGCTACGCGTTCAAGGCGAATTTGAGCGAGGCGCAGCGCGATCAGCTTCTGTACGGAAACTCGCAAAAATTCTATGGGCTAACGTAATGGCGCGGCATATCGTTGCCACCGTCGACGAGATACCGCCGGGCCAGCGCAGGCTGGTGAAGGTGAACGGCCGCGACATCGGTATCTTCAACGTCGATGGCGAATATTTCGCTGTCGGCAACCGCTGTCCGCACGAGGGCGCCTCGCTTTGCAAGGGCCGCGTCGTCGGTTTGGTCGAGGCCAGCGAGCCCGGTGCCTACCAATTCAGCCGGCGCGGCGAACTCATTCGCTGTCCCTGGCACGGCTGGGAATTCGACCTGAGAACGGGGAAGTCCTGGTGCGAGCCCGACCGCACCAAGGTGCGAAGCTACGACCTGAAAGTGGAGTCGGGCGGGGCGCTCGTCGAAGGGGAGCTGCAGGCCGAGACCTTCCCGGTGTCGATCGAGAAGCAATACGTGGTGGTCGAAGTTTAAACAAATCGAAGCCGGCCGCCGGCGAAAACAAAGACAACAACTGAGGGAGGAAAACGTGTTCAGCAAGCTGGGGATAGCCAGGTTTGTGTTTATCGCGTGTCTCGCCGGGCTGATCATGCCCGCGAATGCCGATGACGCAACATGGGACGCGGTCGTCAGTGCAGCCAAGAAGGAAGGCAAGGTCGTCGTCTACAACATGACGTTGGGCGCGCCTTACTTCAAGGACGTCATGAAATCGTTCGAGACCAAGTACGGGATTTCTGTCGAAAGTCTCGATCTGCGAGCCAGCGAACTGGCCGAGCGAATTCGCACCGAACAGGCAGCCGGCCGTTATCTCGGCGACGCCGAAATGATCTCCTCGACGATGATCGAGGAACAGCTTGAAAAGGGCGATTTCATCCAGAAACTGCCGCCAATTCCCAATGTCGCCAATCTAAGCCCACTGTTCAAGGCGACCGAGTTCAGCGTGCCGGCGTTCAACCAGCCCATGGGCATTCTGATCAACACGAGCATGGTCAAAGACAGCGACGTTCCCAAGAGCTGGGATGACCTCAACAATCCAAAGTGGAAGGGCAAGATCCTGTCCGATGACATGCGCCCACTCGGCAGCGGCAACGCCATGTTCTCGGTCCTCGAAAAGACCATGGGCCGAGAATACAACGAGAAGCTGGCCCAACAGAAGCCGGTCTTCAGCCGGGATATGCGCAATGACGCCCGGCGGGTCGCCCGCGGCGAATATCCGATCTATATTCCGCAGATTTTTGCCTTCACGTCGGACCTCAAGGGACTTCCCGTGAAGGTGATCATTCCCAAGGAGGGCGCTCCCACAGCTGAAATGGATCTCGCTGTCCTCAAGAATGCGCCGCATCCGAACGCCGCGCGTCTGTTCATCAATCACTTTCTGAGCGTCGAATCGCAGACGACCTACGCCAACGCCTGGATGCTGCCGGTGGTCGGCGCCGCGGCGGATCGGGCCAATCCCGACGCGCAGCCGTTCGTCCATGCGAAACTTCTCGGGCCGGCAAAGCTCGCTGAGCGTCCGGCGATGATGTCGCTGGCAAAAAAGCTCTATCCGTGATTCCTCGGGTATGAGCGTTTCAGCGGAAGATCGAGCGGGCAATCTCGGCGCCGTGCCCGCGGCGGCGGGATTGTCCGGTATCGCGCGACGGTTGCAGGCGACGTCGACAGGACAAATTGTTGGCGTCACGCTGCTCGCGGTGCTTCTCGCGTTTCTCTCGATCTATCCGCTCTCCATGCTGCTGTATGGAAGCCTGCATTCGACGCCTCCGGGCGTCGCGGGGGTGTTCACCCTCGATGGCTATCGCGACGTCTTCACGCGGCAGAGCGTAATCACGCTGCTCAATACCGTCGGCATATCGTTCGCCAAGACCATCCCGTCGCTGGTGCTGGCCGTTCTGCTTGCCTGGATTCTGGCGCGAACCGATACGCCGTTTCGCGGGACGCTCGAAGCATTGATCACGCTGCCGTTCTTCATTCCGCCGATCCTCACGGCGATGGCATGGGGCATGCTCGGCAATCCGCAGGTCGGATTGCTCAACCAGGTCTATCAGTGGATCACGGGATCGACTTACGCGCCGATCAACGTCTACTCCTACGGCGGCGTGGTCTGGCACATGATGCAGTATGCTGTGCCGTTCCTCTTTTTGCTCATTGTCGATGCCTTTCGGGCCATGGATCAAAGCCTCGAGGAGGCGGCGCGGATGTGCGGTGCGTCGCGGCTGCGGACGTTCGGCACGATAACGATGCAACTGATGTTGCCCGCACTGACGGGGGCCGCGATTCTGAGCTTTATCCGCGGTATCGAAAATTTCGAATCGCCGCTGTTTTTTGGAACGCCTGCGGG
>JAFEFK010000362.1 GCA_018240625.1 Pseudomonadota bacterium | reverse complement strand
GGCAGCGGGCCGGAGTTGCCGATGCAGGTGGTGCAGCCGAAGCCGACGAGGTTGAAGCCGACCTTGTCGAGATCCTTCTGCAGGCCCGCCTTGGCGAGATATTCGGCGACGACCTGCGATCCGGGCGCCAGCGACGTCTTCACCCACGGCTTGGCCTTGAGGCCGCGCTTGGCCGCGTTGCGCGCGAGCAGGCCGGCGCCAATCATGACACTCGGATTCGAAGTGTTGGTGCAGGACGTGATCGCGGCGATGACGACGTCGCCATTGCCGAGGTCGTGCTTGCGGCCTTCGACCGGAACGCGCTTCTTGAGCTGGTCGGCCTTGTTGTATTCCTTCTCCATCGCCTTGGTGAAACCGGCGGGGACTTCGGCGAGCGTGATGCGGTCCTGCGGACGCTTCGGGCCCGACAGCGACGGCTGCACGGAGGCGAGGTCGAGGGTGAGCACGTCGGTGAACACCGGATCCGGCGTGCGCGCGGTGCGATACATGCCCTGCGCCTTGGCATAAGCGGCGGCGAGCTTGACCACGTCGTTCGGACGGCCGGTGTCCTTCAGATAAGCGATGGCGTCGTCATCGACCGGCGAGAAGCCGCAGGTCGCGCCGTATTCCGGCGCCATGTTGGCAAGCGTGGCGCGGTCGGCGACCGACAGATGCGTCAGGCCGGGGCCGAAGAACTCGACGAACTTGCCGACCACGCCGCGGGCGCGCAGCATCTGCGTCACGGTGAGCACGAGGTCGGTGGCGGTCAGGCCTTCCTTGAGCTTGCCGGTGAGCTTGAAGCCGATCACTTCCGGCAGCGTCATCGACAGGGGCTGGCCGAGCATCGCGGCTTCCGCCTCGATGCCGCCGACGCCCCAGCCCAACACCGCGAGGCCGTTGACCATCGTGGTGTGCGAGTCGGTGCCGACCAGCGTATCGGGATAAGCGACCTCAACGGTCGCGGTCTTCTTGCCGATGGTCAGCTTTTCTTTTTTGGTCCAGACGGTCTGCGCGAGATATTCGAGATTGACCTGATGGCAGATGCCGGTGCCGGGCGGCACCACGGAGAAATTCGAGAACGCCTTCTGGCCCCACTTGAGGAATTCGTAGCGCTCCTGGTTCTGCTTGTACTCCTCGACCACGTTCTTGCCGAACGCCTTGTTGTCGCCGAAGAAGTTGACGATCACGCTATGGTCGATGACGAGATCGACCGGCACCAGCGGATTGATCTTCTCGGCGTCGCCGCCGAGGTTCTGCATCGCGTTGCGCATCGCCGCGAGATCGACCACCGCCGGCACGCCGGTGAAATCCTGCATCAGCACCCGCGCCGGGCGGAACGAGATTTCATGCTCGAGCTTGCGCTTCTTCAGCCATTTCGAAAACGCGACGATGTCCTCCTTCTTCACCGAGCGGCCGTCTTCGTTGCGCAGCAGATTTTCCAGCAGCACCTTCATGGAGTAAGGCAGCCTGGAAATGCCCTTGAGGCCGTTCTTTTCGGCGGCAGGCAGGCTGTAATAGGCGTAGGTTTTGCCGCCGACCTTGAGGGTTTTCAGGCATTTGAAGCTGTCGAGCGAGGCCATGTGGAGAATCCCGATTCAAAGAGTTGGAGGTACCCGGTCGGGCGGACCCTAAAGGTACCAAAACACCGCTCGCGAGCAGGGGCTCGCGGGTTTCGTCGCGGCGCATTTTGTGCTGCATCAAGTTCCGGTTTTATAGAATCTTTCCAGACTGTCCACCACGCCGGCAATGCTTACACGGCGCCTTTCAGCTATGCACCTAGTGGAGTGGATTTGGCCTTCGCTAACCACCTTGCGGCGAACTCGGGAGACAATCATGAAGCTTACGGGGCGCGGCTTGCGGTGTGAGCGGGGCCAGCGGGAAGTGTTTTCAGGCCTCGATTTTATGGTTGCCGCGGGCGAGGCGGTGGCGGTCACCGGCCCCAACGGCGCCGGTAAAACCTCGCTCTTGCGGTTGACCGCGGGACTGCTGGCCCTCGCCGGCGGGTCGATTGCTCTGGAAGGCGGCGAGCCTGACCTGACGTTGCCGGAGCAGGCGCATTATCTCGGCCATCGCGATGCGCTGAAACCCGCGCTCAGCGTGAGCGAAAACCTCTCGTTCTGGCAGGATTTTCTGGGCGGCGACGCCGCCGAGACGAGCCATGCACTGTCGGTGGTCGGACTCGACCACGTCGCACATCTGCCAGCAGCGGTTCTTTCGGCGGGGCAGCGGCGGCGGCTGTCGGTCGCGCGGCTGCTCGCGGTCAAGCGCCCGGTCTGGCTGCTGGACGAGCCGACCTCGGCGCTGGACACAGAAGGCCAGAACACTTTCGCCGCCATCATGACGGGGCACCTCGCAGGTGGCGGCCTTATTCTGGCTGCGACACATGCTCCGCTCGACGTCGCCGCACGGGAATTGCGGATGGGAGCGGTGGGGTGAACGCAAGTGTTTCCATGACGAGGCTCCGCGCGCTTCTCTCCCCTCCCCCCGCGCAGCGGCGGGGAGGGGTCGGGGGTGGGGAGCATTCCCTTCGCTTGATGGTTGCATCGTTCTCTTCAGCGAATAGCAATACTGTTTCCGGTACGGCAACCGCTCGAAAGAATCCCCCCACCCCCGACCCCTCCCCACCACGTCGCTTTGCTCCGTGGAGGGAGGGGAGCAAGCTGCGCTCCCGGCCGGCGTTCGGGACAACTCGTCACGAGAAGAGGCGGCGCTCATCATGATCGCCCTTTCGGCACTGGTTCGCCGGGACGTTCGCGTCGCGCTGCGCGTCGGCGGCGGCGCGCTGATCGGCGTGCTGTTCTTCCTCACCGTCGTGGTGCTGATGCCGTTCGCGGTCGGCCCCGATCTCGCGCTGTTGAAACAACTCGGTCCCGCGATCCTCTGGCTCGGCGCGCTGCTCGCGAGTCTGCTGACGCTCGACCGGCTGTTCATGGCCGATCACGAGGACGGATCGCTCGATGTGATTCTCATGAGCCGCACGCCATTGGAACTCGCCTGTGCCGCGAAGGCACTGGCGCACTGGCTGGCGGTGGGACTGCCGCTGATCATCGCTACCCCAGTCCTGGGCCTGCTGCTCAATCTCGACGGTGCGGCAACCGGCGCGGTAGCGCTGACGCTGTTCGTAGGCACGCCGGCGCTGACCTTCACCGGCATGATCGGCGCGGCGCTCGCCGTGACACTGCGGCGGGGCGGCCTGCTGCTCGCAGTACTCGTGCTACCATTGTCGATTCCGGTGTTGATCTTTGGCGTCGCGGCCTCGCAAGCCGCCATCTCGGGACCGCTACCGTTCGGCACGCCGTTCTCGATTCTGTGTGCGCTGTCGCTGGCAAGTCTCGTGATCGGCCCGTTCGCGGCGGCCATGAGCCTGCGGCAGGGACTGGATTGAGGCACGCGATGCAGCCGATCAACCGGCCGATCAACTCTTGCGGAGACGAAACGCCGCGACCGAACCTGCATTGCCTGCTGCAGCCCCGGCGACTATCAGAGGTGCCATGACGCTCACCGACCTCGCCAATCCCTCGCGGTTCCTGTCGCTGGCCACGCGCATTCTGCCGTGGCTCGCGGCGGCGACCGCGCTCCTGCTCGCGATCGGCCTGTACCTGTCGGCTACCGCACCCGACGACTACCAGCAGGGCGCCACCGTCAAGATCATGTTCATTCACGTTCCCAATGCGTGGCTGTCGATGTTCGTATGGGGCGTGATGAGCGTGGCCGCGCTCGGCACATTGGTGTGGCGGCATCCGCTGGCCGATGTCGCGCAGAAGACCGCCGCGCCGATCGGTGCGGCCTTCACATTCCTCGCGCTGGTGACGGGATCGCTGTGGGGCCGACCGATGTGGGGCACCTATTGGCAATGGGATGCGCGGCTCACGTCCGTGCTGATTTTGTTTCTGATGTATCTCGGCCTGATGGCACTGTGGCGCGCGGTCGACGATCCCTCGCGCGCGGCACGTGCCGCCGCCGTGTTGACGCTGGTCGGCGCGATCAACATTCCCATCATCAAGTTCTCGGTCGACTGGTGGAACACGCTGCATCAGCCCGCCTCGGTGTTTCGCATGGGCGGCTCGACGCTGGACCGCGCGTTCCTGATTCCGCTGCTGGTGATGGCAGTGGGCTTCACGCTGTTGTTTCTGACCTTGCATATCGCGGCAATGCGCAACGAAATCCTGCGTCGGCGTGTCCGCACCTTGCAGATGCTGCAAGCCAGCAAGCCACGGGCCGCCGCATGACTCCGCTCGGTCCCTATGCGTCCTTTATCGTGACATCCTATGCGCTGGTCGCCGCTGTGATTGCGGTACTCATCGGCTGGGTCATGGTGGATTACCGGCGTCAGAAAGCGCGGCTGCACGATCTCGAAGCCTCGGGCGTCACGCGCCGCTCCGGGCGCAGCGCGGCGAAAATCTCATGAGCGAACAGGCTTCTCCCACCACCACGCCGAAGCGGCGCTGGCTGATGGCGCTGCCATTGCTGATATTTGGCGCGCTGGCGGTGCTGTTCTGGTTCCGGCTTGGCGACGGCGACCCCTCGCGAATTCCCTCGGCGCTGATCGGCCATGCGGCGCCCAAAACGGCGCTGCCGCCGCTGGCCGGCCTCGTCAACAACGGCATGCCGGTGCCGGGCCTCGACCCTGCGATGTTCAACGGCAAGGTCAGCATCGTCAACGTCTGGGCGTCGTGGTGTGTGCCCTGTCATCAGGAAGCGCCGTTCCTGAGCGATCTCGCCAAGGACCGGCGGCTGCAACTCGTCGGCATCAACTACAAGGACTCAGCCGACAACGCACGCCGTTTCCTCGGCCGCTATGGCAACCCGTTCGACATGGTCGGCACCGACGCCAACGGGCGGGCCTCCATCGAATGGGGCGTCTACGGCGTGCCGGAAACATT
>JAFEFK010000361.1 GCA_018240625.1 Pseudomonadota bacterium | reverse complement strand
ATGCGGCCTTGCGGAGGACATGCTGGACTCCATGGGGCAGTTGTTCGGCCCGATCCGCGGCGGCCTCGGCTATTCGGTGATCCTGGTCGGGTTTATTCTCGGCGCCATCACCGGCACGGTCGCCGCGCAGGTGATTGCCATGGCGCTCATCTCGATGCCCGTGATGATGCGCTACGGCTACAACATCCGATACATCACCGGCGTGCTGGCCGCGTCCGGCACCATCACCCAGCTTGTTCCGCCATCACTGGTGCTGATCGTCCTGGCCGACCAGCTCGGCAAATCGGTCGGCGACATGTATCTCGGCGCATGGGGACCATCGATCTTCCAGATATTTCTGTTCGCCGGCTATACATTCCTACTCGGCGTTATCAAGCCCGACCACGTTCCACCGGTGCCCCTCGAAGCGCGTACCCTGACCGGCTGGGCGCTCTGGAAGAAATGCTTGATGGGTATCATCCCGTCGGCCGTTCTGATCTTCGTCGTGCTCGGAACCATGATGATGGGTCTCGCAACGCCGACCGAAGCCGGCGCCATGGGCGCGGTCGGCGCGATCGTGCTCGCGGCGATTCATCACAAGGATTTCAGCAGCATAGGCCGAAAGATATTGGTCGTCGGGATGATCGCCGGCGGTATCGGCACGCTGATCGGAATATACATGACGGAGGGGCTTGTCTTCAAACTCGCCTTCGCCATCACCTATCTTGCGGTTGTCTGGATTGGCCTTGAAGCCGTCCGGATTCCGGAACTGCGCGACCTCATCAAGCAGGGTTACCAGTCGACCATGCGCATCACGACCATGGTCACTTTCATTCTGATCGGATCGACCTGTTTCTCGGTGGTGTTTCTCGGAGTCTCCGGAGGCGAATGGCTCGAACATCTGCTGACATCCCTGCCCGGCGGTGTCTGGGGATTCCTGCTCTTCATCAACCTCTTCATCTTCTTTCTGGCGTTCTTCCTCGATTTCTTCGAGATCGCCTTTATCATCTTGCCGATGATCGCCCCGATCGCGCAGAAGGTTCTGGCGCCGGTCGTCGGAGCGGACGCGGCCCTGATCTGGTTCGGCGTCATGCTGTGCGTAAATATGCAGACATCGTTCCTGCATCCGCCGTTCGGCTTCGCACTGTTCTATCTGCGCGGCGTCGCGCCGCGCGAAGTAAAGAGCTCCGACATCTATTGGGGCGCCATGCCCTGGATCGGGCTACAGGTGATCATGGTCATACTCGTGATCGCGTTCCCGGTGACGGTCACGGGCCTGCTCGACAAACCTCAGAACATCGACCTCAACAAAATCCAGATCGAGGTTCCTCAGATCGAGGCGCCGCCGCTGGATTTCGGCCCGCCCCCGAAGACGAACTAGCGAGCCGGCTCAGGCCTGCAGCCCATAACAAAACACCCCGGAGCGCAGGCTCCGGGGTGTTTTGCTTGCGTGCTTGGCCGGCTGAAGATCAGCCGTGCAGATGGCGCGCCATGAAGTTGTCAAAGCCGATTTCGGCCACCTGAAACCACTGATAGCCGTCGTTGGAGAACGAGGTCAGCGAGTCATAAACCTTCTTGAAGTTCGCGTTGGTGGCGGAGACCTCCTTGTTGACTTCCTTCGCTGCATTGTAGCTCGCTTCCATGATGGGTGGCGAGAACGCGTGCAGCTTGGTGCCTCCAGCCAGCAGCTTCTTCAGACCCACCGGATTGACCTGGTCGTACTTTGCCATCATCCAGTTGTTGGCATACTGGCCGGCCAGTTCAAGAATGTGCTGGTAGTATTTCGGCAGCGAATTCCACTTGTCGAGATTGACGAAGGCCAGCAGCATCGGACCGCCTTCCCACCAGCCGGGATAGTAGTAGTGCGGCGCGACCTTGTAGAATCCGAGCTTCTCGTCATCGTAAGGACCGACCCACTCGGCCGCGTCGATGGTGCCCTTTTCCAAGGCCGGATAGATGTCGCCGCCGGCCAATTGCTGCGGCACGACGCCGAGCTTCTGCATGGTACGTCCGGCGAAACCGCCGATCCGCATCTTCAGGCCCTTCAAGTCGTCGACGGTCTTGATCTCCTTGCGGAACCAGCCGCCCATCTGACATCCGGTATTGCCGGCGAGCATCGAATAGACGTTGTAGTTTTTGTAGAAGGCGTTGAGCAACTCCTTGCCACCGCCCATCATATACCAGGCTTGATTGATCCGCATGTTGGGGCCGAACGGAATCGCGGAGCCCATCGCAAACGTCGGGTCCTTGCCGAAATAATAGTAGGAGGCCGTATGTCCGAGTTCGACCGTTCCGTTCTGAACGGCGTCGAGCACTTGCAGACCGGGCACGATTTCACCGGCCGCAAACGACTGAATCTGAAATTTATTATCTGTTGCCTCACCGACGATCTTCGCCATGATCTCGGCGCCGCCATAAAGCGTATCCAGCGATTTCGGCCAGCTCGCCGTCATACGCCATTTCAATTCCGGCATCGATTGCGCGATGGCCGGCGCAGCGATGGTCGCGGCTCCAGCCGCAGCAAGGCCCGTTACCTTGAGT
>JAFEFK010000360.1 GCA_018240625.1 Pseudomonadota bacterium | reverse complement strand
CAAGCCGATTGAAAGCGGCATGATCCGTGAACGCGTGCAGTTCGAGCCCCATACGCTTTGCCACCATAGATAAAACCTGACGTCCGTGATGCGGTGCCCGATGCTTGCCCGACGCGCAATCAGGGCACAACCGACCAAACCCCGTGGTGCGTTACCGTTGCGACCGCGAGCCGATTTTAGCTGAAAAAAGTCCGTTAACCAACCGAATACGCAGGCATTTCGCCGGGATTAAGGCGGAGCTGGAGGTTCCTGCGGAACCGGATACAGCAAAGCGCTTAGCGCGCGGAAAAATTGGAAATTCTGGTATTTCGACGGTCAGAACCCGGGATCAGGAAACGTCAGGTCCGTAGGCGGCGACCATTCCACCCACCATTCCGCCGACCGTCTCGGCGTGGCTGCGCGTGCGACGCACCGGCTGGCCTTCGACCACCCGCCACGCGGTCCGGTCAGCCATCAGAGCCGTCAGTACAGCGTGATTCAGCTTGTGGCCGCCGCGCACCGAACGGTAGGCGCCGATCAGCGGCAGGCCTGCGAGCGCCAGATCGCCGATCACATCGAGCACCTTGTGACGCGCGCACTCGTCGGCGTAGCGCATGCCTTCGGCATTCAACAAACGCTCTTCGTCGAACACCATGGAGTTTTCAAACGACGCGCCGAGCGCGAAACCCGCGCTCCACAGCTTCGCGACATCGTTCATGCAGCCAAAGGTGCGGGCACGGCTGATATCGCGGCGGAAACTTTCGGGATTGAGGTCGAGCGCGAAATTCTGGCAGCCGATCACGGGATTGGCGAAATCGATTTCGACCTCCGCCCGGAAACCGCGCGCATAAGGGCGGATCTCGCCGAAGGCGTTGCCGATCTTCACCTGCACCGGCTTCAACACTTGCACGAAACGGCGCGTCGCGGACTGCTCGACAATGCCCGCCTGATCGATCGCGGCGACGAATGCGGCCGCACTGCCGTCCATGATCGGCACTTCGGGCCCGTCGACTTCGATGGTGGCGTTATCGACACCCATGCCACGCAGCGCGGCCAGAACGTGTTCGGCGGTGGAAACGAGCGGGCCCTGCTGATCGCCGAGCACGGTCGCAAATTCGGTCGATGTCACGGATTT
>JAFEFK010000035.1 GCA_018240625.1 Pseudomonadota bacterium | reverse complement strand
GAAGCGGTCCGCGGTCAGATAGCGGTCGCGCAGGTGGTCATGAACCGGGTATTTTCCGGCTACTATCCCACCACCGTGTGCGGTGTGGTTTATCAGAATGCCAATCGTCACCTGGCGTGCCAGTTCACGTTTGCCTGCGATGGCATTCCTGACGTGGTCAAGGAGCCGGATATGTGGGATCGCGCCCGGAAGATCGCGAAGGCCACGCTCGACGGGCGCCTGTGGTTGCCTGAGGTCGGCAAGTCGACGCACTATCACGCTTACTGGGTGCATCCGTCGTGGGTCCACGAAATGAAGAAGATGTACCGCACCGGCGTTCACACCTTCTATCGACCGCGGGCGTGGGGCGATGGCAGCGATGCCCCGAGCTGGGGCACGACGGCGCAGACCGCCGAAATCTCTGCCAAACTGGCCGAGGTGGCCCATAGCTCGGCCGAATCCGGCGTCGTTGTCACTGCGCGCCGCTGACGGGCGGCACGTCTCGACAAACTGCATCGCTGATCTGCGAGCGGGCCCTTTGGCGACGCCTTGCATCTTCATGCAAGTGCATTAATCTGAAGCGATAGATTTTGCCGCGATTGGCGCCGTATTTTGGCGTGTGTATCCGATGGCAGCGAAAACTCGTTACAGCAGCGGGCAAGGAATTTCAGATGGCGGCAAGTGGAGACAGCGTGCGGCAGCCTTCGGGCGAAGTGGGCTGGCGTACGCCGCTGGTGATCATCATCTGCGGATGTCTGATCGGGATGCTGACGTTCGGGCCGCGTTCGACCTTCGGCTTCTTCATGCAGCCCATGAGCCGCGAGTATTCCTGGGGACGCGACGTTTTCGCGCTGGCGTTCGCTGTTCAGAATTTGTTGTGGGGGATCGGTCAGCCGTTCGCTGGCGCGATCGCTGACAAGTTCGGCAGCGTGCGCGTGATGTGTGTTGGCGCGCTGATGTATGCCGCTGGCCTTCTGGTGATGCGTTATGCCGGCACGCCGTTATCACTTAATGTCGGCGCGGGGTTTCTGATCGGATTCGGGCTGTCCGGCTGCTCGTTCAATCTGGTACTATCGGCCTTCGGCAAACTGTTGCCGCCGGAGTGGCGCGGCATCGCGCTGGGCGCCGGCACCGCGGCGGGTTCGTTCGGGCAATTCGTGTTCGCGCCATTCAGCGTTGCATTGATCGACAATTTCGGCTGGCAATCGGCACTGATCGTATTCTCGATGCTGATGCTGCTCGTGGTGCCGCTCTCGCTGGTACTGACGACTCCCAGCATCACTCCGGTTACGGGTCAGGTGGTGCCGGAACAATCGTTCAAAAGCGCGCT
>JAFEFK010000359.1 GCA_018240625.1 Pseudomonadota bacterium | reverse complement strand
GCCACGCCGCAAACAACAGGGCGATGATGCATCTTTTTACCCTCCCCTGGAGGGGGGAGGGTCGGCGCGCAATGAGCGAAGCGAATGCAAGCCGGGGTGGGGTGATGTCACGAAGGTGTTCACCCCACCCCGATGTTCGCTGCGCTCACATCGACCCTCCCCCTCCAGGGGAGGGTGAAAAGCGTTCCCGCGGTCCTGGATGACAAGACGAAGCTAACCTTAGATCGGCTTGCCGGCGTAGGGCATCGACGCGGTGAGGCCGCCGTCCACAGGGATCGCCTGACCGTTGACGTAAGACGCGTCGTCGCTGGCGAGAAACAGCCCCATCGCGGCCAGCTCGTGCGGTTGACCTGCGCGCTTCAGCGGATTGAGCTGACCGATCTTGTCTTGCGTGCCGCGCTCTTTCGCCCGGTCGAACACTGGCTTGGTCATGCCGGTCTCAATCAGGCCGGGACAGACCGCATTGATGCGGACGCCGGTGCCCGAGAGCGAGTACGCGGTGGTCTGCACCAAACTGATGACGCCCGCCTTGCTGGCGGCATAGGGATGGCCGGATGCACCGGATTTCAATCCTGCAACGGACGCCGTGCACACGATCGAGCCATGCTTCTGCTTGATCATGTGCGGCATGGCATATTTCACCGCCAGGAACGGGCCGATCAGGTTGACGCGCAGGACTTCCTGCCAGTGGTCGACGGTCTGCTCGGCGATCGGGATCAGGCCGCCGCCGATTCCGGCATTGGCCCAGATCGCGTCGAGCTTGCCGTAGGTGGAGACGGCCTTGTCGATGAAGGCGATGACGTCCTTTTCGGAACCTGCGTCCGCTATCACGGCTTCCGCCGTGCCGCCCGCTTTACGAATCTGCTCGACGGTGTCCTTGACGCCTTCGGTGCGGTCGACCGCGATCAGCTTGGCGCCCTCCTTGGTGAACAACAGAGAGGCGGCGCGGCCGATACCGCTGCCGGCACCGGTGATGACGACGGATTTGCCTTCGAGGCGCCCCATGAAACTCTCCTTATCTTCGCAACGGCGCGGCTTGCCGTCTTGCGGAATTCATACAATGTTTGAAGCAGACTGCGGCGTGCGCGGTCGCCGGACATGAAGTTGACTTGCGACCGCGCTATAGCTCACTTACAGCCGCTTGAAATAGTATTGAAGGGTTTTCGCGATGTCCAATCCGGCCAAGCCGTTTGTCGCGCAGCATTCCGTTCCCACAGGAGTGGTCGCAACGCGGTGGTGGTGGGTGCGGCATGCGCCTGTCCGCAACGACGGCGGCAACATCTATGGCCAGAAGGACATGGACTGCGATTGCAGCGACCGCGTTGTGTTCGATGCCGTCGGCAAGATCCTGCCGCGCAATGCGGTCTGGGTCGCGAGCAAACTGAAGCGAACGCATCAGACCGCAGCTGCAATATGGGCCGCCGGTTTTCCGAAACCTGACGCGATGCCGCATGAAGCCGATTTCAACGAACAGCACCTCGGCGACTGGCAGGGGTTGAACCGCGCGGCGTTCTTCGCAAGCCGCCCGATCGCTGTTGGAAGCTACTGGTTCGCGCCGATCGAGGAACCGTCACCCAATGGCGAAAGTTTTATGGATCTTTACAACCGTGTCAAAGCCGGCGTCGCGCGCATCAATGCCGAACATGCGGGCAAGGACATCGTTGCAGTTGCCCACGGCGGAACGATCAAGGCCGCGCTCGGTCTCGCGCTTGGCAATCAGCCTGAGCGCGGTCTCGCCTTCACCATCGACAATTGTTCGATCACGCGGCTCGATCATCTCGGCAGCGACGGGCACAGCGGCTGGCGGATTCCCATGGTCAACCAGCAGCCGTGGATTGCCGATGCGTCCCATGCCGCCATGCATCAGCCGGCGGGACCCGAGGCCGCCGGCGCGACGAAGCTGGCGTGAGCATCAAGACGCAACAACGTAAAGTGGGAGAGAAACATGACCTTGTTCGACATGAAGGGTAAAGTCGCCGTCATCACCGGCTCCACGCGCGGCATCGGCCGCGCCATTGCCGAGCGCATGGCGGAGCATGGAGCGAAAGTTGTGATCTCCTCGCGCAAGCAGGATGTCTGCGACACCGTGACGAAAGAGATCAACGACAAGTTCGGCAAGGGCACGGCGGTCGCGATCGCCGCCAACATCTCCAGCAAGGAAAACCTCCAGAACCTTGTCGACGAGAGCAACAAGGTGTTCGGAAAGATCGACGTGCTGGTCTGCAACGCCGCGTCGAATCCGTACTACGGCCCGCTCGGCGGCATTTCCGACGAGCAGTTCCGCAAAATTCTCGACAACAACATCGTCGCAAACAACTGGATCATCAGCATGGTGGTGCCGCAGATGATCGAACGCAAGGACGGCTCGATCATCATCGTGTCGTCGATTGGCGGCCTCAAGGGATCGACGATTCTCGGCGCCTATGCGATCTCGAAGGCCGCCGACATGCAACTCGCGCGCAACCTTGCCTGCGAATACGGCAAGCACAACGTGCGCGTGAACTGCATCGCGCCGGGGCTGATCAAGACCGACTTCGCCAAGGCGTTGTGGGACAATCCGGAAAATCTCAAGGCATCGACCGCGCGTTCGCCGCTGCTGCGCATCGGCATTCCCGACGAGATCGCGGGCGCGGCCGTGTTCCTCGGCTCGGCGGCCGGCGACTTCATGACCGGCCAGACCATGGTGATCGACGGCGGCGCGACGATCAGTTGAGGGAGTCATTCCGGGGCGCGCTGAGGCGACGAACGATTTGCGTTCGCGCCGAGAGCGCGAACCCGGAATCTCGATCTTGTCGGGCTGGAGATTCCGGATCGAT
>JAFEFK010000358.1 GCA_018240625.1 Pseudomonadota bacterium | reverse complement strand
GTGGCGCACCAGATCCTGGATATCGCCGACCGCAATCGGATCGATGCCGGCGAAGGGCTCGTCCAGCAGCATGTAGTTCGGCCGCGTTGCCAGCGCGCGCGCGATTTCGACGCGGCGCCGCTCGCCGCCGGACAACGCGATCGAAGGTGTCTTGCGCAAGCGCGTGATATTGAATTCCTCGAGCAGCGCGTCGAGTTCGGCTTCGCGCTTCTTCTTGTTCGGCTCGACGACCTCGAGCACGGCGCGGATGTTCTGTTCGACGCTGAGACCGCGGAAGATCGAGGCTTCCTGCGGCAGATAGCCGATGCCGAGCCGCGCACGCTGATACATCGGCAGCTTCGTTACATCGTGGCCGTCGAGTTCGATCGCGCCGCGATCCGCCGGGATCAGTCCGGTGATCATATAGAACACCGTGGTCTTGCCGGCCCCGTTAGGCCCGAGCAGGCCCACCGCCTCGCCGCGGCGGACGTAAATGCTGACGCCCCGCACCACCTGACGGTTGCCGAAACTTTTTTCAACGCTATGCACGGCAAGGTAGCCGGCTTGCGTCGCCATATGCGGCATCGCGCTGTCCCTCGCCGCAGCGCGCGGCCGTGGTTTCTCCGGCGCAGCGGGAGTGAGCGGTTGAGGTTCGGGGACGTACGGAATATCGCGCGGCACCTCGCGCGCGATCGGCGGGGCGTCGCGTGCGATAGGTGCGTCCCGCGCAATCGGCGGCGCGTCGCGCACCGGGCTCGACAGCATGTCGCCAATGGTCTCGCCAAGGGCGGTGATATCGGCACGGCCCCGCGCAAACCCCTGCGTTCCGCGCTTAGGCGGACGTTTGCGGAATACGTTGAAGATATCCACCATGCGCGCTTCGCTCAGCCTCTCACGGTCATCTGCATAAACGCCGCGACCCTCGCCTGATTCGCCGCCTCAACATGAATGAGGATACGGACCTTGCCCAGCAAAACACGGGACACGGAAGCCGTACACCATCGTCGCGGCCTTGCGCCCGCCTGCCGTAGATACAGACAGGTATCGGCAGGTTCAACCTCCGGCCGCCCGGTCATTCGGTAATCGATTGATATCATTTCGGTTTATTTGCAGACTTGGGGGGCGGCGGCAGCACCGGCCCTGACGTGGTGCAACCCTCGTTGTTCTGGATGAACAGGCCCTGAACCCGGCCGCTGTTGGATTCGACACGGGAGACCCCGGTCGTCATATCCACGAGGAGCCGGTCGCCCCGCAGCACGTTCTTGCACTGAGTCAGAACAACGTTCCCCAGCATCGTGATAAGATTGGTCTTGGTATCGAACACCGCGGTCTCGCCCGTCACCACCTGGTCCTTTTGTGTGACGACCACGTCGCCCTTGGCCTCCAGCCGCTTGATCGAGGACGTGCCCGTTGGCCCCGGGACGGCGGACTTCATCGCTGTCTTCGGCGGCGCTTTGCTTTTGCTCGTGCTGTCGCCGGCCGCTTCGCTGCCTTCGTAAAATACCACCAGAACTTTCGAGGTCATCGTGGTGTCGCCCTGAACCACTTTGACGTTGCCGGTGAACGTCGCCTCTTTCTTCTTGTCGCGCATCTCCAGCGAGGCCGCCTCGATCTGGATCGGCTGATCGCGATTCTGGGAAAAGCCCTGCATTGCGTTCGGAACGCCCTGCACCGTGCTTTGCCCGGCGGCTTCGCTGGCCGCCATGACGACGACGGCAATCAATCCGCAGCCGATCGTGCGGGCAATGCGCATCGCGAAAGGAGGGTGGCGGTAGCTCTGCATGTCAGGTTTCATTTCGTACGGCCGCGCTTCTTTGACGACTTTTTGCGCGGACGTTCCGCGGCTACAGGCTGTGGCGGAGGTGCTGGTTCCTCGCTGGCTGGCTCGGCGGCCACGACGGGCTGATCCATGATCAGGTGCATCACGACATTCTTCTCGAAATACAGCACCTCGCCCTTTTCGGTCGTCCTCATCGTGTCTGCGGTCAGCGTCCCATTCGGCAACGTGACGTCGACGGGTTCGTCCGACACGACCGTACCGCGGCCCACATCGACCAGCGCATGCGTCAGCCGCGCCTCGTATCCCGTCGAGGATTGCACGAAGATGTCCTTGCGCAGATCGAGCATCTGCGTCTTGGTATTGAACAATCCGGTGCGGGCGTCCACGGTCGTCGTCGACTCGTCTTCCATCCGCACCTTGAAGCGCACGGTATGAAGGTCAAGATGATCCGGATCGGTGACGTCTTGTGTCGCCGTCTTGGCCCACATTTCATAGGGCCGTTTGTCCTGCGTGAAGCCGGCGAGATGCGGCGCTTCCATCGTGATCTTGGTGCCGGAGACGACAAGATTACCCATATCGAGCGGCAGCTTCGACAACGCGCGGAACGGATTGAAAATCGATATCGCGATGAGTCCGGCCATGGTCACACCGACGATCACCGGAACAGCGATCCGCAACGCGCGCACCATCCGGCTGTGGCGCGCGGCGACGGCAAAGCGCGCATCCATGCCGGCTTGTATTCCAGCGTGATAGGTGGGGCTTAGAACCGAATACACCGCTGCTCCAGGCGTCTGATCTGGTCATTCTACCCCGAACCGCAAGGTTCCGCAGCCCGGACACCGCAATCAGGTGCCGCTGGATTTTGAACGCGATTGCTGAATTCGCGGTGAAGTCCGCAAGCACGGACTACGAGGACGAGGAGTGTGACCGAAACGGGGCGAAATCCTTAATGTTTACGGTTTGCCCATTAGAGAATCCATCGCGCATGACCTCGGGCTCGGTTCACGAATGGGCGAAAATGTCCTCGGCTTCCCAGCCCGACAGGTCGAGTCTCGCACGCGCCGGCAGGAACTCGAAACACGCGCGGGCCAGATCGGTGCGGCCTTCGCGCGCCAACATCGCATCGAGCCGGCCGCGCAGGCCATGCAGATGCAGCACGTCCGAGGCCGCGTAGGTCAGTTGCGCATCGGACAGGGTCTGCGAGCCCCAGTCGCTCGACTGCTGCTGCTTCGACAAATCGATGTTCAGAATTTCGCGCACCAGATCCTTCAGGCCGTGACGGTCGGTGTAAGTGCGGGTCAGCCGCGAGGCGATCTTGGTGCAATACACCGGCTGCGGCATCACGCCGAAGGCATTGTAAAGCGCGGCAAGGTCGAACCGCGCGAAGTGAAAAATCTTCACAATACCAGGATCGGCCAAAAGCTTCTTCAGATTGGGCGCATCACGCTGTCCCTGCGCGATCTGGATCACGTCGGCCGAACCGTCGCCACTCGACATCTGCACCACGCAGAGCCGGTCGCGATGCGGATTGAGACCCATGGTCTCGGTGTCGATCGCCGCGGAGTCGGTGTAGCGCTTGAGATCCTGGTCCGGCAGATCGCCGCGGTGCAGGCGGATGGTCATGTGTGAATTGCCTCGGCAAGGTCCGGATCGAATCGACGCGGGCCAAGTTACCGCTCAAACCCGCGAGAGGCGAGAGCCGGCGCGTTGCCTGAACAGCTGCGGGGGGCTCACCCGAAAAACCGATGGTGCCCAGGAAAGGACTCGAACCTTCACGACCTTGCAGCCACTGGCACCTGAAGCCAGCGCGTCTACCAATTCCGCCACCTGGGCCCGGGCGGGTTAGTAGGCATCGGCCACGCGCTTGTCAAATTATTGACGGGGCGTCCGAAGTGGCTGTACAGCGCCGGCCGGTTGACGTATCGCGGAATAGCGGAATATCCCTGCATTTGACCCGGTACCACCGCGCTTTGAGGACCACGCCATGCCATCGAATACGGACACCCTCGTCACGGTTTTCGGCGGCTCGGGCTTTCTGGGCCGCCATGTGGTCCGCGCGCTGGCCAAGCGGGATTACCGCATCCGGGTCGGCGTCCGCCGCCCCGAGTTGGCCGGGCATTTGCAGCCGCTCGGCAAGGTCGGCCAGATCCACGCTGTGCAGGCCAATCTGCGCTATCCGGCCTCGGTCGAAGCCGCCATGCGCGACTCGCACGTGGCGATCAACCTGGTCGGCATCCTGAGCGAGAGCGGCGCGCAGTCGTTCGACGCCGTGCAAGGCGAGGGCGCCGCGACGGTTGCGAAAGCAGCCGCGGCGGTCGGCGCGCGCATGGTGCACGTTTCGGCGATCGGCGCCGATGAAAAATCAAAATCCGGCTACGCGCGCGCCAAGGCCGCCGGTGAACAGGCCGTGCTCAAGACAATTCCCTCCGCGACCATCCTGCGGCCCTCGGTGGTATTCGGCCCCGAGGATCAATTCTCCAACCGCTTCGCGGCGCTGGCGCGGATGTCGCCGGTGCTGCCGCTGATCGGCGGCGGCGAAACCACATTGCAGCCGGTGTATGTCGGCGATGTCGCCACCGCCGTCGCCGACGCAGTTGACGGCAAAGCAAAAGCGGGCGCGGTGTACGAACTCGGCGGCCCCGAGATACTGTCGATGCGTGAGATCATGCAGATCATCCTGCGCGTCATCGAGCGCGAGCGGATGCTGGTGCCGCTGCCATTCGCCCTCGCCCGGTTCAAGGCAATGTTTTTGCAGTTCGCGCCGGGCGCGCTCAAGCTGACGCCGGATCAGGTCGAACTGCTGAAGACCGACAATGTGGTGTCGGAGGCGGCGAAAGCGGCCGGCCTGACGCTTGAGGGATTGGGGATCACGCCGGATTCGATGGAGGCCGTGGTGCCGCAGTATCTCTGGCGCTTC
>JAFEFK010000357.1 GCA_018240625.1 Pseudomonadota bacterium | reverse complement strand
CGCGATGGAAGCATTGAACGGCGCCGCCGAAAGTCTTGTCGCCGGGCGGGGACCCACGCTCGATATCGCGTTTCTGGGAACCGTCGTCTTGCAGCAGGCCGGCCTGCCGCTCGATGACATTTTTGCCACGCGCGCGAGCCTGCTCGACCAGTGCGGCGAGGCTTATTTTGCGTGTTCGTCGGAGCGCAAGCGCCGCTTTCATCGCACGCTGGTCGAATGCGGCGCGGTCGACGTGGCGGGAGCTGCATCATCCTGACTTCAAGGCCAATCATCGTAACGGGTAGGTGGAACGCTCCCTCGGAACGCCGCGCGCTCCCTCTCCCCGCCGGGGAGAGGGGTGGGGCGAGGGAGCTCTATCTCTCGAGGGTTGTCCCCTCACTGCTTCGCGCTCGACCTCTCCCCGGTGGGGAGAGATGAAGAGTCGCTCGTTGCGATTCTCTGGAAGTTAGATCGGCTTGCCTTAAATGCGCGTGAACATAGGCTTTTCGCTGCCGTTCGGCGCGTTAGCGGTTGCCACCTCCGTGCCGCTGCACTACCTATCCCCCATGAAATTCCTCGATGAAGCCAAGGTCTACATCCGCTCCGGCGACGGCGGGAACGGCTGCGTGGCGTTCCGCCGCGAGAAGTTCATCGAGTTCGGCGGACCGTCCGGCGGCAATGGCGGCCGCGGCGGCGACGTCATCGTCGAGGTCGCCGACGGCCTCAACACGCTGATCGACTATCGCTACCAGCAGCACTTCAAGGCGCCGAAGGGCGGCAACGGCATGGGCTCCGATCGCCATGGCGCCAACGGCAAGGACATCGTGCTCAAGGTGCCGTTGGGCACGCAGATCATCGACGACGATCGCGAGACGCTGATCCATGATTTCACCAGGGTCGGCGAAAAGTTCGTGCTGGCCGAAGGCGGCAACGGCGGCTTCGGCAACGCGCATTTCAAGTCGTCGACCAATCGCGCGCCGCGCAACGCCAATCCCGGCCAGCCCGGCGAGGAGCGCTGGATCTGGCTGCGGCTGAAACTGATCGCGGATGCCGGTCTTGTCGGCCTGCCCAATGCCGGCAAGTCGACGTTCCTGTCGAAAGTCAGCGCGGCGAAACCGAAGATCGCCGACTATCCGTTCACGACCTTGCATCCGCAACTCGGCGTGGTGAACGCCGATGGCCGCGAATTCGTGCTGGCGGATATTCCGGGCCTGATCGAGGGCGCGCATGAAGGCGCAGGCCTCGGCGATCGTTTTCTCGGCCATGTCGAGCGTTGCCGCGTGCTGCTGCATCTGGTGGATGCCACCTGCGAACACGCCGGCAAGGCCTACAAGACGGTGCGCGCCGAACTCGATGCCTATGCCGAAACGCTCGCGGAGAAGATCGAAATCGTCGCGCTCAACAAGATCGACGCGGTTGCGCCGGACGAGTTGAAGAAACAGCGCGATCGCCTGAAGCGTGCCGCGAAGAAAACGCCGCTGCTCTTGTCAGGCATTACAGGCGCGGGCGTGCCGGAGACGCTGCGCGCGCTGGTCGCGGTGATCGGCGAAGCGCCGGTGTCGGACAAGGCGAAGGGCGCAGGCGCCGGGCAGGACATCGAGACGCCGGTGGCGCAGGCGAAGCCCTGGGCACCGTAGGCGTCAATTTCGTCATCCTGAGAGTCTGATTGAAAAAGAGATGTCAGCGCCCGCGCAGGCGGAGCCGTGGCGGCCGTAATCACGCAACGACGCGCGGCTTTGTGGTCGCCGGTTTCTTCCAATGTGGCTCATATTTTGTCGAAAGCGTTCGCCAGATAGTTGTGCACGCTCCCTTTCCCGTGGGGAGAGGGTCGGGGTGACGGCGTACGACGTCAGTGTTGATCCCCCTCACCCGACCGACTTCGCCGGTCGACCTCTCCCCAGTGGGGAGAGGTGAAGCCTCGCAGCGGCGCACGCATGTAAGTGTCACTACGCCGCGGATTGCTTCACGTCACGGACGTCGATCGCTGCCGGCTTGCGCTTGAACTCCATCGCCTCGTCCTTCACCTTGCCGAATCGGAGGGTGACGATATCGAGCGCATAGTTCTGGTACAGCCGCCATGGCCGTTTCGAGCCCTGCCGCGGAAACTTGTCGACCGCGCGCTGCACGTAGCCGGATGAGAAATCCAACCATGGCAGTTCGGTGACGGTGGGGTCGGTGCGGCGCGGCGTCGCCTGCGCGTAGCCTTTCGCTTTCATATAGTTGAGCAGGCGGCAGACATATTCGCAGGTCAGGTCGCATTTCAGCGTCCATGACGCGTTGGTATAGCCGGTGGCGGAAGCGAGGTTCGGCACGCCCGAATACATCAGCCCCTTGTAGTTCATGGTTTTCGACAGATCGACGTGCGCGCCGTCGACGCTCACCTCAAGTCCGCCGAGCACTTGCAGGTCGAGCCCGGTCGCGGTCACCACGATATCGGCGTCAAGCGTCTGGCCCGACGCCAGCGTGATGCCGTTGCCGGTAAATCCTGTGATGGTGTCGGTGACGACGGAGGATTGGCCGCTCTTGATCGAACGGAACAGGTCGCCGTTCGGCACCAGACACAGCCGCTGGTCCCACGGTTTGTAACGCGGCGTGAAATGCTTCGCCACGTCATAGTCCTGCCCCAGCGCGTGACGCACGCCGCCGAGGATCAGGTTCTTCACGTGATCCGGCTTGCGCTTGCACATCCGGTAGAAATACATGCCGCGCAGCACGTTCTTCCACCGCGTGATGCCATAGGCGAGCTTCGCGGGCAGCCTGGCGCGCAGCCAGTTGGCGATGTCGTCTTCGTCGGGACGCGCCACCACATAGGTTGGCGAGCGCTGCAGCATGGTGACATGTGCGGCGGTCCTGGCCATTTCCGGCACCAGCGTCACGGCGGTCGCGCCGCTGCCGATCACGACGACGTTCCTGCCGGCGTAGTCGAGATCATCCGGCCACTTTTGCGGATGCACCACGCGGCCGGAAAAATTCCCGATGCCTGGGAAGTCGGGCGTATAGCCTTTTTCGTACTTGTAATAGCCGCTGCACATGAACAGGAAATTGCAGGTGAGGCGCTCGACCGTCTTCTCCGGTCCGCGCTCCACCTCCACGGTCCACATCGCATCCTGCGACGACCAGTCGGCGCGTTTCACGCTGCGATGGAAGCGGATCTCCTTGTCGATGCCGTAGGTCCGCGCGGTGTCGCGCACATAATCGAGGATCGAAGCGCCGTCGGCGATCGCCTTGGGTGAGGTCCACGGCCGGAACGAATAGCCCAGCGTGTACATGTCGGAGTCGGAGCGGATGCCGGGGTAGCGGAACAGATCCCAGGTGCCGCCGATGGCCTCGCGTCCCTCGAGAATGGCGTAGGTGCGATCCGGGCAATTGGTCTGCAAGTGATAGCCCGCGCCGATGCCGGACAGGCCCGCGCCGACAATGAGCACATCGAAATCAGGGGCGGGCATCGGACTCTCCCGGAGCGTGATGAATTAATGCTGCGACCGCGTCATTGCGAGCGAAGCGAGGCAATCCAGAAGTCGCAAGGAATAAGCTGGATTGCTTCGTCGCTTGCGCTCCTCGCAATGACGAGGAGGTCTGGTTTGAGGTCATCCTTGCCATAATCTGACAATTTGTCTTGTCAGACATCTTGCATCTGACAACAGCTCATGTCAATCTCGATTCATGCGTGTTGCTGTCCAGAAATCCCGTCCAAAAACCCGCCTTTATGCCGGCGTCCGCGGCGAGGAACGGCGAGCCGAGCGCCGCGCCCGCCTGATCGAGGCCGCCGTCAGGGTGTATGGCGAAGTCGGCTATCGCAGCGCGACCGTGAAGGCGGTTTGCGCGGCCGCCGAACTCACCGAACGCTACTTCTACGAATCCTTTGCCAACAGCGAGGCGCTGCTGATCGCGGCCTACACCCATGTCACTGCGACCTTGCATCGGGAGATGACAATCGCGGGTGAGGCCATCGGCGGCGGCCGCGATGAGAGAATTCAGCGGGTTCTCACCCTCTACTTTACGCGCTTGCAGGAAAATCCGCAGCCCGCGCGTGTGTTTCTGCTGGAGATGCACGGCATCAGCCCCGCGGTCGACGCGGTGCAGATGGACGCAATGAAGCGCATGAGCGGCATTTTGCTGCCGCGCGCGGTGACCGAGGCCGTTGCCGCGCCGATGTCGCTCATGGAAATCGGCACCATGGGCGCGGTGGTCACGATCGCGCGGCGCTGGGTCGCGCAGGCCTATCAGCAGCCGGTCGAGGACGTCATCGCGATCGCCGCGCAGTTCTGCCGGGTGGCGATGCCAAGCGTGGAAACGAACCGATCAATCGCAAGGCAGAAACGTTGAAGGACCGTCATTGCGAGGAGCGAAGCGACGAAGCAATCCAGTTCTTGCAGCGCGGAGCCTGGATTGCTTCGCTGCGCTCGCAATGACGCCTCTCGTGTTTTGAAGACAGAAGGAAGCCTCTCCATGCGTGCCGCCGTCTTCCGTAACGGAAATATCATCGCCGACACCATTCCCGATCCGGTGCCCGGAGCCGGGCAGGTGCTGGTGAAGACGCTGGCCTGCGGCATCTGCGGTTCGGACCTGCATGCGCGCAAGCACGCGCACCGCATGGCGGAGATCACCACGAAACACTTTCCCGGCCGCAAGCCGATGGATTTGTCGCGCGATGTGGTGTTCGGACACGAGTTCTGCTGCGAGGTGCTCGACTACGGCCCGGCGACGCAAAAGAAATTCAAGCCGGGCACGCGGGTGTGTTCCATTCCCGTGCTGGTCAGCGCGAGCGGCTTGCAAGGTATCGGCTATTCCAACGATGTCGCCGGCGGCTATGCCGAACGCATGGTGCTGAGCGAGCCCCTGATGATCGAGGTGCCGAACGGCCTCGCGCCGGAACACGCCGCACTGACCGAGCCGCTCGCGGTCGGCATTCATGCGGTTGCCAAGGCCAATCCGCGCGGCGACGAAGTGCCGCTGGTGATCGGTTGTGGGCCGGTCGGGCTCGCCGTGATCGCGGCGCTCCGGATCAAGGGCCTGCATCCGATCGTGGCGTCGGACTATTCGCCGGCGCGCCGCGCGCTCGCAGCCAAAATGGGCGCCGACATTGTGATCGATCCCGCAGCGACCCAGCCGTTCACGGCGTGGGCCGAGCATGCCGAGATGACGCCCGAACAAAAAGCCGCGCGCCCGCCGTTCCAGGCCTTCCTGCCGGCGCTCAAGCCCGCGCTGATCTTCGAATGCGTCGGCATTCCCGGCTTGCTGCAGCAGGTGTTCGAGGGCGCGCCGCGCGATGCCCGCGTGGTCGTCGTCGGCGTCTGCATGGAGAACGACCGGTCGGAGCCGCTGCTGGGCATCCTGAAAGAGCTCTCGATCCAGTACGTCTACGCCTACACCCCGGAGGAATATGCCACTGCGTTGCGGCTGATCGCGGAAGGCGAGGTAAATGCCAGCGCGATGGTGACGGCCACGGTCGGCATCGATGGCGTGGCGCAGGCGTTTTCGGACTTGGCCAACCCCGAACGCCACACCAAGATCATTATCGATCCCCGGCGGTAACGCCTCACACGTGCTCGGGCGCTTCAGGGTAAGACGACCGTGTTCCCGGCTATTTGCGGCGTTTTGTCCCGTTCGGCCGGGCGCCGGCCGGGGCCTTGTAAATTCCGCTAAACGGTGTATATCCCGGCCATTCGAGTTATCGACCTGCT
>JAFEFK010000356.1 GCA_018240625.1 Pseudomonadota bacterium | reverse complement strand
TCCACTTTTTGGAAAAGAACCGGGGCGGCCCGTCCGGGTCACACCGGTGTCATAAACCATTTCAGCGAAAGGTGGGCAATCCGCGTCGGCACCGGCGGGATCATCCACCGGTTTGTGCGGAACCAAAGGCCGATGAATTCAGCGTTTTTTACAGCGAGCGCTTGAAATAGTGAGCGATTTCACCGATCACGCCGCGGCGGAAGGTCAGCACGCAGACCACGAAGATCACGCCCTGGATGACCGTCACCCACTGCCCGAACCCAGCCAGATACTGCTGCATGGCGATGATGACGAACGCGCCGACGACAGGTCCGAACACGGTTCCGAGTCCGCCCACCAGCGTCATCAGCACGATTTCGCCGGACATGCTCCAGTGCACGTCGGTCAGCGACGCATTCTGGGCGACGAACACCTTGAGCGATCCGGCGAGTCCTGCCAGCGTGCCTGAAAGGATAAAGGCCAGCAGCTTGTATTGATCGGTCTTGTAACCCAGCGAGATCGCGCGCTGTTCATTCTCGCGGATCGATTTCAGCACCTCGCCGAACGGCGAGTTGATGGTGCGGTAGATCACCAGGAAGCCGAACAGAAATCCCGCGAGAATGACGTAGTACAGCGTGGTGGGTTGCGACAGGTCGAGGAAGCCGAACATCTTCCCCTGCGGGATGCCCTGAATGCCGTCCTCGCCGTGGGTGAATGGCGTTTGCAGATAGACGAAGTACAGGAGTTGCGACAGCGCCAGTGTAATCATGGCAAAATAGATGCCCTGGCGCCGGATCGCCACGAGCCCGGTGATGACCGCCAGCAGCGCGGCGGCGGCGACCCCCGTCACAATTCCGAGTTCAGGCGGAAAACCCCATACCTTCAGGGCGTGCGCGCTAACGTAGCCCGCCGTTCCCAGAAACATCGCATGGCCGAACGACAGCAGGCCGCTGTAGCCGACTAGAAGGTTGAATGCGCAGGCGAGCAGCGCGAAGCAAAGCCCCTGCATCACGAAGAACGGATAGACTCCGGTCAGCGGCACGATCACCAGCAACGCCGTCATGACGATGAACGCGATCATCTCGTCGCCGATCATGCGGTCGTCGGAAGTCCGAATGGTGTCGTCGGTCAATGTTGTCATATCAGGCCGCCCGTCCTGTCAGTCCCGCCGGCTTCACCAGCAGCACCAGCACCATGAACACGAACACCACGGTGTTGGAGGCTTCGGGATAAAAATACTTCGTCAGGCCCTCGATGATGCCGAGGGAGAATCCGGTGATGATCGATCCCATGATCGATCCCATGCCGCCGATCACGACCACGGCGAACACGACGATGATCAGATCCGCGCCCATCAGCGGACGCACCTGATTGATCGGCGCCGACAGCACGCCGGCCAGCGCCGCGAGACCGACGCCAAGCCCGTAGGTCAGCGTGATCATGCGCGGCACGTTGATGCCGAATGCGCGCACCAGCGTCGGATTTTCCGTCGCCGCGCGCAGGTAGGCGCCGAGCCGGGTCCGCTCGATCAGATACCAGGTGGCGAGGCAGACCACCAACGAACACACGATCACCCAGCCGCGATAGATCGGCAGGAACATGAAGCCGAGATTCATGCCGCCCTGCAGTTCGCTTGGGATCGCATAGGGCAAGCCGGAGGAACCGAAGTAATTCTGGAATATGCCCTGAATGATCAGCGCCAGACCGAAGGTCAGCAGCAATCCATAGAGATGATCCAGCCCGGTGAGCCATTTCAGCATCGTCCGCTCGAGGAACATGCCGAAGATACCCACCAGAATTGGTGCAATGATCAACGCGGGCCAGTAGCCGATGCCGAGCACGTTGAGCAGGAAGTACGCGCAGAACGCGCCCATCATGTAGACCGCGCCGTGCGCGAAGTTGATGATGTTGAGCATGCCGAAGATCACGGCAAGACCGAGACTCAATAGCGCATAGAACGAGCCGTTGATCAGCCCGACCAGAAGTTGCGCGGAGAGTGCCTGCAGATTGATCGACATGTTGCTCTCGACTTCACCCAGTGTGGTACGGTGCCCCGGCGGCCGCGTGCCGCCGGGGCAACTGGAGCCTTAGTGCTTGACCAGCGAGCACTTGCTTTCCGACAGCGGCCGGAAGGCCTGATCGCCGGGCGTGGTGCCGATCAACTTGTACAGATCCCACTCGCCCTTCGATTCCGAAGGCTTCTTGACTTCGAACAGGTAGGCCGGATGAATGCCGCGGCCATCGATGCGGATCGAGCCCTTGCCGAACAGCGGATCATCGGTCGGCAGCTTCTTCATTTCGGCTACAACCTTGGCACCATCATGCGGGTTGCCGCCGAGTGCTTCCAGCGCCTTGAAGTAGTGCAGCAGGCTCGAATAAACGCCCGCCTGCACCATCGTCGGCATCGCATGATTCTTCATGCGTTCGCCGAACCGCTTCGAGAAGGTGCGGGTGCCGTCGTTCATGTCCCAGTAGAAGGTTGCGCTGAGACTGAGACCCTGCGCCGTGTTCAGACCGAGCGAATGAACGTCCGAAAGAAACAGGAGCAATCCGGCGAGCTTCTGGCCACCCTTGACGATACCGAATTCGG
>JAFEFK010000355.1 GCA_018240625.1 Pseudomonadota bacterium | reverse complement strand
GGTCGATGGCGAAGCGGACTGGCAGCGACTGGATGGCGACGTCGTGCACCACCTGATCGTAGCCGCGCTGCAGGAAGGTCGAATAGATCGCGCAGAATGGCTTGTAGCCCTCGGTCGCGAGGCCGGCGGCGAAGGTCACCGCGTGCTGTTCGGCAATACCGACGTCGAAGGTGCGCTTAGGAAATGCCTTGTTGAAGATATCGACGCCGGTGCCGGACGGCATCGCGGCGGTGATGGCGACGATCTTGTCGTCCTTCTGCGCTTCCTTGACGAGGCTCGCACCGAATACGTTCTGATAGGAGGGCGCGTTGGGTTTGGATTTGGACTGTGCGCCGGTTGCGATGTCGAACTTGACCACCGCGTGATATTTGTCGGCGGCGGCTTCCGCCGGGCCATAGCCCTTGCCCTTTTGCGTGACGACATGGACCAGCACAGGTCCGGTTTCCATGTCGCGGACGTTCTGAAGCACCGGCAGCAGGTGATCGAGGTTGTGTCCGTCGATCGGGCCGACGTAGTAGAATCCGAGTTCCTCGAACAGCGTACCGCTGTTGGTCATGAAGCCGCGCGAATACTCCTCGACGCGTTCGGCGCGGTCGGAAATCACCTTCGGCAGATGTTTGCCGAGTTGCTTGGCGGCTTCGCGAATCGAGCGGTAGGTCTTGCCCGAGTACAGCCGCGACAGATAGGCCGACATCGCGACGACCGGCGGCGCAATCGACATGTCGTTGTCGTTGAGAATGACGATCAGGCGGGAATTCATCGCGCCGGCGTTGTTCATGGCTTCATAGGCCATGCCCGCGGACATCGCGCCGTCGCCGATCACGGCGATGACATTGTTCTTGCCGCCGGAGAGATCGCGCGCCACGGCCATGCCGAGACCCGCGGAGATCGAGGTGGAGGAATGCGCGGCGCCGAACGGATCGTAGTCGCTCTCGGTGCGTTTGGTGAATCCGGACAGTCCGCCGCCGGTGCGCAGCGTGCGGATGCGGTCGCGGCGTCCGGTCAGAATCTTGTGCGGATAGGCCTGATGGCCGACGTCCCAGATCAGACGATCCTGCGGTGTATTGAAGACATAATGAATTGCAGTGGTCAGTTCGACGACGCCGAGGCCGGCGCCAAAATGTCCTCCCGTCACCGATACCGCGTCGATGGTCTCCTGACGCAATTCGTCGGCAACCTGCCGGACCTGGTCGATCTTGAGCTTGCGCAGGTCCGCGGGGGTACGGATTGTATCCAGAAGCGGAGTTTTACTGAAATCGGTCACTGGGATATTCCAATTTTACATGTCCGGGAACGCTGCACGGCAACCGGACACTGGCGCCTTCGCGCAACAGAAAATCCATGTGCCAAGAAACCTCCCGCGTTGAGAAGCTTGAATCCGAAGTTTAGCTAATGCTCCGGCCGAGAACTGTGATATACGTCACTCTTTGTCGTGTCACGCGTTCCAATCATTTTTGCAAGCTGTTTGAAGTGCTTACCGCGGCCCATCGTCGGTTGCGGAGCGGTTCTACAGCGCATAGCCCTATAGCTTTACACCAAACCGGCGGCCAAAGCCAACCGCCCAGCCCCCCACCTGAGTGAGGGAGGCCTTGCGGAAGGCTCAAGCCGACTGGAACCAGTCCAGCGGGAAGCCGGAAAAATAACGCCGCCAGGCAGCCGAAGTTGCAGCGGCCGGACGGTGGCAACAGATATAGGTGTCTGTAAGGCTCAGTTCGAGGGAGTTCAGGTTCCCGGCCGACATTAATATGAACATGCGGGTGGCCGGGAGGATCCCTTACTGCACGTCGAGCGGCTCCGTGCCGGTGACCTGCCCGGAGGCATCGGTGGTGATCTTGTCGACCCGTGCTTCGGCCTGCCGCAACAGCTCTTCGCAACGCCGCTTCAGCGCTTCGCCACGTTCATAGATGGCAACGGATTCTTCCAGCGGAACCTTGCCGTCTTCGAGGCGCTTGACGATCGATTCCAGTTCCTCGATCGCGCGCTCGAACGAGAGCTTCTTCACGTCGGCGTGGGTCGGTTCGGCCATCTGATTGTCCCTGGAATCAATTCAAAGTTTTTGAGCCGAATGCGGCGTCACTCGCCCATCAAGGCGGTGACATGCTCGGCCACCGACTCTTGCAGCCCCTGCAAATCATAACCGCCCTCGAGCACAGAGACAATTCGGCCTCCCGCGGACGCGTCGGCGGCATCCATCAATTTGCGGGTCACCCATCCGAAATCGCTCGCGTCCAGATTGAGGCTGGCGAGGGGGTCGCGGCGATGCGCGTCGAAGCCGGCGGAAATGATCAACAGTTCGGGCGCGAATTTTTGAAGCTGCGGCAAAATCAGGTTCTCGAACGCGGAGCGAAATTTTGCTCCTCCGTCGCCGGAGGCCAGCGGCGCGTTGACGATGGTGTCGTGATCGCCGCGTTCGCTGCTGGCGCCGGTGCCCGGAAACAGCGGCATCTGGTGCGTCGAGCAGTACATCACCGTCGGGTCGGCCCAGAAGATATCCTGGGTGCCGTTGCCATGATGCACGTCAAAGTCCACCACGGCGACACGGCCGATGCCATGCGCGCGCTGGGCATGACGCGCCGCGATTGCAGCCTGATCGAAGAAGCAGAAGCCCATCGGCTTGGCGATTTCGGCATGATGGCCCGGCGGACGCGTGGCGACGAAGGCGTTGCTGGCGCGGCCCGCGATCACCGCATCGGTCGCCGCGATCGCGCCGCCGACGCCGCGCATGACCGCTTCCCATGTCCCCGGCGACATGGAGGTGTCGCCATCGAGATAGACCAGCCCCTCTTTCGGGGCGATATGCCGGAGTTCGTCGATATAGTGCTCGTTGTGACAGAGCGCGACCGAATCCAGCGACCCTTCCGGCGCCTCGCCGCGCACGAGACTCTTGAAGCGGTCTTCCGCGAGCGTCTGATTGACGGCCCTGATACGGTCGGGCCGCTCGGGATGGCCGGGCGGCGTCAGATGATCGAGGCTTGCGGGATGGGTGAGAAGCAGTGTGGTCATGCGGTGTCCTAACGCTGCGCGTGTGCAGCGGGCGAGGGATCAATGTACCGGGTTACGAGAGCTTCCGAAAGGGCGGGAACGGAGGCAGTGGGAAGCGCTGCATGAAAGCGGGGTCCGATGCCACGTCTGCAGGGTAGCATCCAATTGCTCTGGATTCCCGCTTGCGCGGAAATGAGCGGAGGCTGCGGCAGGCACGAGCAAAAAGCCGTTCGTCCCCGCCGAGTGCGCAATTGCGCACGGGGGGCGGGGATCCAGCGCAACATCGGCTGCGCCTGAAATTGTTTGCGCCCGCTTCCCGTCTGCGCAGCCGAGTTGTGCGATGGGTTACCGCAGATCGGTCCATGGATTCAGCACCGGCGTACGCGCCTTTTGATAGTCGCGCGTGTCGCGCGAGACGACCGTCAGGCCGTGATGCAGTGCCGTCGCTGCGATCATGAGGTCAGGTTGTGAAAAGGTGTGTCTCATCCGGCGGCCATCTTCCACCATCAGCCGCCATTTGAACATGATGTCTTCGCTGACCGCCAGCACGCGCTGCTCGAACATCGGACGCACTCTGTGAGTCAGCCAGTCATTGAGGTCGGCACGATGGCCGGCCTCTTTCACGAGTTCGATGCCGAACCGGATTTCAGCGAGCGTCACGACGCTCACGAAAAGCTGTTCAAGCGGTTGCGTCGAAATAAATGCGAGGACCTTACGTTCCGGCCGCAAGCGGCGCAGCTCGGAAAGGATATTGGTATCGAGCAGCCACCCGCTCACAAGGCGATGTCACGCACGGGCAGGGGGCCGCGCTCCGGTGAGATGTCGATGTCGCGGTGGGGCGACGCCTGCATCGCGGCGATCAACGCCTCGCCCGTCAGATCGCCCTTGAGGCGGCGAAATTCCTCGGCCGAGATAATGACGACCTCATCGCGACCATGCACGGTCACGTGTTGCGGTCCCTCGCTGCGGACTTTCCGCACAAGTTCACTGAACCGCGCCTTCGCATCCTGCAGCAGCCACTGACCGGGCTTGCGGCGGCGAGAGGACTTCGCAGACTTTGCCCGCGATGGTTTCTGCATTTTGGTCATGCTGACTAGAATATCGCACTTCCAGCGAGATTTCAATGCCTTGCGGCTTTGACGCCTCCAGCGCGCGCGGCTGCTCAGTTGATGCGCGAAATCCGGTTCGGCTGTCCCGGTGCCACCGGACTGTTCGCCTTGACGTAAGCAAACAGCGCGTCGACATCATAAACGCCGTATTGCGCCGCCGTACCCTGCTTGAACGCCGTGAATCCGTCGCCGCCGACCGCGAGGAAATTGTTGACCGTCACGCGATAGGTTGCCGCGGGATCGAGCGGCTGTCCATTTAGGGATAGGCGTTCGGCGATCACGCGTCCGCCGAACGGCTTTGTGCCGTCCCATGCGTAGCTGAATCCCTTCGAGACCTGCAGGATGCGCGGCCGCGACGGGTCGAGCCACTGCTGTTCGAGCGCGTTTTTGATCTGTGCGCCGGTCAGCGTCAGGGTGACGAGCTGGTTGCGGAACGGCTGGCTGGCAAACAGATCGGCATAGGTGACAGTGCCGTCGCTTGTGCCAAGGACATCGGTGCGGATGCCGCCGGGATTGGTGAAGGCAACGGCGGCCGCGCCCTTCTCCGGGGCGGCGGTTGCGGCCAGTTGCGCATCCGCGATGATGTCGCCGAGCGGGCTTTCGCCGGTGTCGCCGGGCGTGCGGGACAGTGAAGCGGTGATGGTGCCCGCCGGACGATCGGCAATCGGGCCTGCGACCCTCTCGTAATCATCCAGCAGCTTTGTCTGCTCCGGATCGGCGGTCGTATCCGCGCGGACAATGATGTTGTTTGCTTTGGCGCTCACGACGTCGCGAGTCCTGGGATCGAGCTTGAGATCGATCGACGTGACGAGGGTGCCGAACCTGTCGCCCGAGGTCACCAGGCGCCCGTCGATCTCGCAGGTATAGGCGCGATGGGTGTGACCGCTGATGACGACGTCGACCGCTTTATCGAACTTCTTGACGATGTCGACGATCGGTCCGGAAATTCCGGGGCACTCGTTATAGCCGCCGGTCGGAAAGCCGCCTTCGTGGATCAGGACCACGATGGCCTCGATGCCGCGCGCCTTCAGTTCCGGCACCAGCGCATTCACGGTGTCCGCCTCGTCGCGGAATTCGAGGCCTGCGACGCCGACCGGCGAGACGATTTTGGGCGTGCCTTTCAAAGTCAGGCCGATGAAGGCCACGGGGATGCCGTCGAACGTTCTGATCTCGTAGGGCGGGAAGATGGTCTTGCCCGTCGCGGTCTCGACGGTGGACGCAGCGAGATAATGGAATTTTGCGCCGGTGAACGGATGCGGTCCCTGGCATCCGTCGACCGGATGGCAACCGCCGTTCTGCATGCGCAGCAGTTCGTCCTTGCCTTCGTCGAATTCGTGATTGCCGACCGATGAAATGGCGAGCCCCATCATCGAGAGGGACTCGATGGTGGGTTCGTCGTGAAACATCGCCGACAACAAGGGGCTGGCCCCGATCAGATCGCCCGCCGCGACGAAGATCGTATTCGGATGGCCCGCACGAAGCTGCTTGACCAGCGTATCCATGTGCTCCGCGCCACCTGCCGATACGCTGATCGTCTTCGTTGTGTCGGTGGGATCGGCAATCCTGATGCCGCCTGGCGGCGGCCGCAGGTTGCCATGAAAATCGTTGATGGCGAGAATGCGGAGTTCTACGGGGGCGGCATTCTCGGCGATGGCGCTGGTGGCTGCGCCGAATTCCACAAGCATGGCTGCGAGGATGACGCGTGCGACTATTGCGATGCGCCTAACCTCTCCCCGCTTGCGGGGAGAGGTCGGATCGCGGTGACAACGCGCACCAATGTCAGTGCGATCCGGGTGAGGGGCAATCAGCTCATCGGTTGAATTCCGGAATTGCACGAATGTCTCGCGGCAAGGGGCGGGTCGCTTGGCATTATCTCTTCATGACAGGTACGATCGGTCCCCGCTATCGACCGTCGGCCTCTCACCCGAAATTCTTGCTTGGCTCGAATTTCGACCTCTCCCCGTAAGTACAGGGAGAGGTGAGAGCATCTTTATCACCCCTTCTTCTTCCGTGCGAAAAAGGCCTTGAAGGCCGCGATGGCTTCCTGCGAGCGCATCCGTTCGCCGAACAGATGACCCTCTTGATCGATCCGGCGGGTCAGGTCCTCCGGTGGCAGTCTCAGGAGCTTGCGCGAGATGGCGACGGCTTCCGCCGGCAGTGCGCAGATGTCGCGCGCGACCTTGCGAGCCTCGGCCTCGGTATGACCTGGCGCGACCACGCCATTGACGAAGCCGGCGTGGTGGGCTTCGTCC
>JAFEFK010000354.1 GCA_018240625.1 Pseudomonadota bacterium | reverse complement strand
TCTGGATTCGCACCATCGCCAGCCAGATGGAATCGGCGGAGCTGGAGCGCACCACCGTCGACATCGCCGCCAAGGCCGGATCGCGGATGCTGGAGCTGCGCGCCAGCGGCCAGGTCATCAAGTTTGACGGCTTCCTTGCACTTTACCAGGAAGGCCGCGACGACGAAGAGGACGAGGATAGCCGCCGCCTCCCCGCCATGAGCGAAGGCGAGCCGCTGAAGCGCGAGAACCTCAGCGTCACCCAGCATTTCACCGAGCCCCCGCCGCGCTTCTCCGAAGCATCGCTGGTCAAGCGCATGGAAGAACTCGGCATCGGCCGCCCCTCGACCTACGCCTCGATCCTGCAAGTGCTCAAGGATCGCGGCTATGTGAAGCTTGAGAAGAAGCGGCTCTACGGCGAGGACAAGGGCCGCGTCGTCGTGGCCTTCCTCGAGAATTTCTTCACCCGCTACGTCGAATACGATTTCACGGCCAATCTCGAAGAACAGCTCGACCGCATCTCCAACAACGAGGTGTCGTGGCAGCAGGTTCTGAAGGATTTCTGGAACGACTTCATCGGCGCGGTAAACGACATCAAGGATGTCCGCGTCTCCGAAGTGCTCGATGTGCTCGACAGTATGCTCGGGCCGCACATCTATGCACCGCGCGAGGATGGCGGCGATCCGCGGCAATGTCCGACCTGCGGGACCGGCAGACTCAATCTCAAGGCTGGAAAGTTCGGTGCGTTCGTCGGCTGCTCCAACTATCCGGAATGCCGTTACACCCGCCCGCTTGCCGCCGACGGCGATGCCGGTGGTGACCGCGTTCTCGGCAAGGATCCTGTTTCGGGTCTGGACGTCATGGTGAAATCCGGGCGCTTCGGGCCGTACATCCAGCTCGGCGAGCCCAACGACTATGGCGAAGGCGAAAAGCCGAAACGCGCGGGCATTCCGAAGAACACCTCGCCCGCCGACATGGAATTCGATCTGGCGCTGAAGCTGCTGTCGCTGCCACGCGAGATCGGCCGCCATCCGGAGACCGGCGAGCCGATCACCGCTGGCATCGGCCGCTTCGGTCCGTTCGTGCGGCATGAGAAAACCTATGCGAGCCTTGAGGCGGGCGATGAGGTATTCGACATCGGCCTCAATCGTGCGGTGACGCTGATCGCGGAGAAAATCGCAAAGGGCCCGAGCCGCCGTTTTGGCGCCGATCCCGGCAAGCCGCTCGGCGATCATCCCACCCTCGGCGGCGTGGTGGTCAAGGGCGGCCGCTACGGCGCTTACGTCTCCGCCGGAGGCATCAACGCCACCATTCCGAGCGACAAAACGCAGGAAACCATCACCCTGCCCGAGGCCATCGCGCTGATCGACGAACGCGCGGCCAAGGGCGGCGGCAAGCCGAAACGCGCGGCGAAGAAGGCGAAGCCTGCCAAGGCGGCCAAAGCAGATAAATCCGCCGCCGTAACGGCAAAGCCCGCCAAAAAGACAGCCGCGAAGAAGGCTGCCGCGAAGCCAAAGTCAGACACAAAGTCGGAAGCAGTCAGCAAGGCGCGTAGTCCGGTCGCGGCGGCAAAGCCAACGGCCAAGGCCGCGAAGGCTCCTGC
>JAFEFK010000353.1 GCA_018240625.1 Pseudomonadota bacterium | reverse complement strand
GTCTCTCGCAATTCATAAAACAGTCGCTGTCTCACGTAGGGGTCGCGGTCAACATCGAGACGGCCGACATCGCGGGCTGGGGCAATCGGATATCAAACTGGGAAACCGATATGTCGGTGACGTATCTCACGACATTATCGGACCCTGCCATCGGTGTCGCGCGGACTTTCATCACTTCGAATCAACTGAAAGGCGTGCTGTTCAGCAACACCTCTGGCTATTCAAATCCGGAGGTTGACCGGCTTTTCGACGCGGCAGCGCGCGAGCCAGACGAAGCCAAGCGGATCGCAATGTATCACCGACTACAGCACATGCTGGTGGACGACGTCGCACTGTGCTGGCTGGTCGAGCCGCAAAGCCCGACCGTGTACGCGGCCAATCTCAAGAACGTCATTCGCAACGGTCTCGGACCCAATGACAGTTTCGCCGAAGTGCATTTCGAATAATGGCCCAGGCGAATGTATTATCTGAGATTTGTTTTCCAATGGGCGGTGAAGGCGGCAGGCGTCATCCTCGCCATCACCATTCTGAACTTCATGCTGATCCGCATGGCGCCTGGGGATCCGGCCATTGTGCTGGCGGGTGAGGCGGGAGCCGCGGATCCCGAATTTCTCTCAGAGACACGGCGCAACTTCGGACTGGACCAGCCGGTCCTCGTCCAGCTCGGGACCTATGTCAAGAATGTCGCGACACTGAACCTGGGAACGAGCTACCGCACCGGCCGTCCGGTGACGGACATGCTGCTGGAGCGGCTTCCGGCAACCTTGCTTCTAACGGGCGTGGCGTTTGTCTTCGCACTGTTCCTGGGGCCGTTTCTGGGAGCGCTTGCCGCGATACGGCCCCGATCGATCTTCGACAGCGTCCTTACGGCATTTGCACTTGTGTGCTACGCAACGCCGATATTTTGGGTTGGTCTTCTGCTGGTCCTCTTGTTCTCGGTCCGGTTGGGCTGGTTGCCAGCATTCGGGATGACCAGCATCGTTCCGGTCCATGGCGTTTTCGCAGGACTGCTCGACCGCATCTATCATGTTATTCTGCCCGCCCTCACCCTCGGGCTGTTCTATATCGCGGTCTATGTCCGCCTTACCCGGGCGTCCATGCTCGAGGTTGCGAGCCTGGATTACGTGAAGACGGCCCGTGCCAAAGGCCTGCCTGAAGGGCGGGTCGTACGCGCACATATCTTCAGAACGGCGCTCATTCCGATCGTCACATTTGCGGGCCTGCAGGTCGGACAGCTTGTCGGCGGCGCCATCGTCGTCGAGACAGTCTTCGCATGGCCCGGAATAGGGCGTCTCGCCTTCGACGCCCTTTTCCAGCGCGACTACAACGTATTGCTGGGCGTATTCCTCCTCTCCGCTGTGATGGTCGTCGTCTTCAACCTTCTGACCGATATTCTGTTGCGTATCGTTGATCCACGCATCGGAGGCGCGGCGTGATGGCGTTCCTTCGAAGATTCGGCCGTAATCCGGGCGCTTTGCTGGGGGCCGTCTTTCTGATCCTGGTGGTCCTTATGACAATCGCGGCGCCGTTGCTGGCGCCCGGCGATCCAATGGCTACGGTCGGGCAGCCGCTCAAACCGCCAGGGCCGGAGTTTCCCTTCGGAACGGATATGCTCGGCCGCAACGTTCTGGCGGGTGTCATACAT
>JAFEFK010000352.1 GCA_018240625.1 Pseudomonadota bacterium | reverse complement strand
GCTCGAACCCTCAAGACCCGATTGGGCCGGTGGACTGCGTAACACCTGGACGCCAGGGGAAGCATCGGCGCACAAGCAGCTCAGGACATTTCTGAAAGACGCAGTTGCGGGTTACGCCAGCGAACGCGACCGGCCCGACCGCGACGGCACTTCGCGCTTGTCGCCGCATCTGCGGTTCGGTGAAATCAGCCCGCGGCAGATCTGGCACGCCGCGCGCTTCGCGGCGGCCGAGCACCCGAAACTCTCCGGCGACATCGAAAAATTCCTGAGCGAACTGGGCTGGCGCGAGTTCTGCCGCCACCTTTTGTTCGATGTCCCCGATCTCGCCGAGCGTAACCTGCAGCCGTCGTTCGATGCCTTTCCCTGGAAACGCGACGCAAAGGCATTGCGCGCGTGGCAGCGCGGACTTACCGGCTATCCCATCGTCGATGCCGGCATGCGCGAACTCTGGCACACCGGCGTCATGCACAACCGTGTGCGCATGGTCGTGGCCTCGTTCCTGGTCAAGCACCTGCTGATCGACTGGCACGAGGGCGAGCAATGGTTCTGGGATACGCTGGCCGATGCCGACGCCGGCAGCAATCCTGCCAACTGGCAGTGGGTCGCAGGCTCGGGCGCCGATGCCGCGCCCTATTTCCGTATCTTCAACCCGATCCTGCAAGGCGAGAAGTTCGACCCCGCAGGTGCGTACGTGCGGCGCTGGGTGCCCGAGCTTGCCGATATGCCGGTGAAGTTCATTCATCAGCCGTGGGCTGCAACGCCGCTCGAACTCGCCAGCGCGGGCGTTACGCTCGGCAAGACCTATCCGGAGCCGATTGTCGATCACAAGGTGGCTCGCGAACGCGCGCTGGCGGCTTACAGGAAAACGCGCGCGGATTAGACGGCGGATTTCCGGCTTCGATTGACGAGGACGACCGCGACCGCGCACGCGGCCATACCGAAGATCGAGAGCGCGTCGAGCTTTTCACCGAACAGCACGAAAGCCATGACGGCCGTCACTGCGGGCACCAGATAAAAGAAGCTCGCGACCTGCGTCGCGCCATGGTGACGGATCAGCCAATACAACACGCTGATCGATCCGATCGAGAGCACCACCGCGAGCCAGGTGACTGCAAGGACGAACTCGCCGGTCCAATGAACGACTCCGGCTTCGAACAGGAACGACCCGAGACCAAAGAAGATTGCGGCCACGATGTATTGAACGAGATTGCCGGAGCGCCAGTCGATGTCGCTACAAAAGCGCTTCTGATAAAGCGCGCCCAGGGTAATGCTGACCAGCGACACTCCGGACGCAAACCAGCCCCAGCCGACCTCTCCGGTCATCGGGCGTCCGTGCAGGATCAGCACCACGCCCGCGAGCCCCAGCAGCAAGCCGACCCACTGCAATGTGCTGACGCGTTCGCCGAGCCAGCGATTTGCGATGGTCGACGTCAAAATGGGCTGCAGACCCGGAATCAACGCGGAAAGTCCGACCGGCACCGAATGCGCAATCGCGACCGCCGTGCCGCCCAGATAAAATCCATGAACGAGGATTGCGGCGACCGCGCTATGGCCCACCCCGGCCAGCGACGGCCACCGCGGCCGCCAGATCGCGACCATACCGGCCATCAGGATGACCACCAGCACCATGCGGATGGCCAGATAAGTCAGCGGTTCGGCACCGCTGAGCGCATATTTGGTGCCGACGAATCCGGTACTCCAGAGCAGAACGAAAACCACCGGCGCCGCGCGCGCAGCAAATCTTTCAAAATCATGGTTCATTTGCGGCCCTGAGTGCCCGATCGTATGTTATGGGGCAAGAACCAATTGCGCGGATGCGCCCGCGTAATTCCACATACCGCCGCCGGCAGCACGACCGCCTTCCATCCAACTGTTCGGAATCACCGGCCATGAAGCTCGACTTCGTCACCGTGGACGTGTTCACGGATACGCAATTCGCGGGCAATCCGCTCGGCGTCGTGCTCAATGCCGAAGGCCTCACGACGCAACAGATGCAGTCGATCGCCGCCGAGTTCAATCTTGCGGAAACGACCTTCGTGCTGCCGCCGAAGGATCCGGCCAATACCGCCCAGGTGCGGATTTTTACGCCGCGCGCGGAATTGCCGTTTGCGGGGCATCCCAACATCGGCACCGCTTTTGTGTTGGCGCGCGCAGGTACAAGTTGCGGTCGGCCTATCGCTGCCGACCGAATGGTCTTCGAGGAAAAGGCAGGTTTGGTTCCGATCACGCTGTTGAAAGACGGCACCACGATTTCAGGGGCGCGGCTGGCGTCGCCGCAACTGTTGACGGTCGGCAACGAGATTCCCGTCGAGATGGTGGCATCGGCCTGCGAAATTGCTGCGGATGAGATTGAGACCGAGAACCACGCTCCCTGCATCGCTTCCTGTGGTGTCGGCTTCATCCTCGCCGAAGTGAAGAACGTGCGCGCTCTTGCGGCGGCCGCGCCTCGCATCGACGTTTTCCGCCGCGATGTGGTGAACCAGGGGGTCACCGGAATTCTCATCTACACGCATGTGGGGACCGCGACATCGACATCCGCGCCCGGATGTTCGCGCCGCTCAAGGGCATTCCCGAGGACCCCGCCACCGGCAGCGCCAATGTTGCGCTGATCGGCTTGCTCGCGCGATTGCGACCGGAGGCCGACTTGCAATTGCGCAAGACCATCGCCCAGGGCGTGGAGATGGGGCGACCGAGTTTTCTGCAGGCAGAAGCCGAGAAAAACAACGGAGTTGTCACAGCCACCTACATCGGCGGCCAGTGCGTCTCGGTCATGAGCGGATCGATCGAACTGAGCTGACGCGAACGCGCTGCCTTAAAAATCTTCCGGACAGGGATCGACGATCTTCCAGAGATCGGGTCCGTTCTTGATCTTCTTCATGTCGGTGGTGAGCCCGCCATTGCGGCGAATCCAGTCCTTCACGGAGCTCGGATAATAGGACATCAGGTCGGAGGTCCCCTCGTAGCTGGTGACCTTGATGCCGAAGGTGAACGACTTGTCGTAGTAGGCCTCGTGGAAACCAAGGCTTGCGCGCGGCGTCACGCAGATCTTGTTCATCGGCACGATACCGAACACCATGGTGCAGGCTGAATTGCAGATACCGTCGATAATCACGCGCTCGTGGCGGTCGCGGATGCGCTCGTATTTCGCCTTGTATTCGGTGACGTACCCGCCGTGATCCCGTGTGATGTGCAGATCGGCGCGGGCCGGCGTCGCGAACAGCAGCAAAACTGAGAGGATGACGAGGCGCATGGGGCGACGGGAACCTGAGAAAAGGCTGCGTTCCGGAATGCGGGCAGCTATTGCCTCGCGATCCTTCGCGTGACGACTTTGCCCATTCTGTGTTGGCAATTCGTTAAGCATCCCACTCTGGCCGAAAAACGGCAGCCCACCCAATCCTGACAAGTCCCCCCTCCTCATTGATGCGCCAGCTTGCCAGCCGGGGCCGGCTGCTGCACCGGCGCCGTGCCGAGCGCTGCTATCTGATCGGCAAAATGCTGGTAGAAGTCCAGCATATCCTGGCCTGCGGCTTCGCGGCAGGACGCCAGCGCGGCTGCGGCCTCGCGCGCATGACCGGCTGCAATCGCGGCCAGCAGCACGTTGTGCATGCGGCTCCATTCGGCGAACTCCGGCGAGGCCGCCATCACCTCATCACCCGCGATGGCGTAAATCTTTGTCGGCCGCGACTTGCCCTTCAACGGAATTTCGCCGGCCTCGAGCAGCGCAATCCCCTTCACCTGCCGCGCGACGTCCTCCGATACCAGCAGGTCAGCGTTCAATCCCTTGCTGGCGGACTCGATCCGCGCCGCCACGTTGACGACGTCGCCCATCGCCGAGTAGTTGAAGCGCCGCAGCGATCCCATGTTGCCGACACAGGCCGACCCGGCATTGATGCCAACCCCGATCCTGACGCGGGGATCCTTGAAGCCGCGCGCGGCAAATCCAAATGCGTCGGAGTCATTGAGCGCGTTGACCGCGTCGCGCATTTTCAGCGCGGCCCGGCACGCTCGGGTCGGGTGATCCGCGACGTTCACCGGCGCGTTCCAGAACGCCATGATCGAATCGCCGATGTATTTGTCGATCGTCCCCAGTTCGTCCTGGATCGCGTCCGACAGCGGAGCAAGCAGCATGTTGATGAAATCGACCAGTTCGGTCGCCGTCAGGGCTTCGGAGATCGGCGTGAAGCCGCGCACGTCCATGAACATCACCGAGATGTCGCGCGACTCGCCCCCGAGCCGCATCGCCTGCGGCGAGTTCTCAAGCTGCGCCAGCAATTCCGGCGCGAGATATTGTCCAAAGGCCTGGCGCACGAATTTCTTTTCGCTGTCGGAGGCCACATGCAACACGCGCTCGACGGCAATATACGTCGCCAGCGCCGCCAGCGAAGGAAAGATCGGATCGATCAGCAACCGGAAATGCGAGAACGCGATCCACGATCCGGCGACCGCGGTCACGAACACCACCCCGCCGGCATAGAATGAAAACCGGGCGCCGAACGCCAGCACCAGTCCCGCGACCAAAGCGCCGAACACCACCGTCAGCACGATCTCGAGTCCGTTGGTCCAGTCCGGACGTTCGATGAAATCCTGCGCGATGATCTGCTCGATCAGTTGCGCCTGGATCGATACGCCCGGAACAAGTTCGCCGAGCGGCGTCGCCCGCGAATCCATCAGACCCGCCGCCGATGCGCCGACGAGCACAATCGCACCATCGATGCGCGGCTTGACGGCCGCCTCCTTGGCGGGATCCAGAACGTCCTTGACCGACACGTAGCGTTCCGGCCGGTTGCGGCTGAAATAAACCCGGGACTCGCCGTTGCTGGTCAGCGGCAGCTTGAATGCGCCGACACGCATATCGATCAATGCGGCATGACCGGTGTCGCTGTCGCCGCTCGATCCGGTGCCACGAACGATAATGCCCTTCTGGTTCTGGGCGACGCGCAACGCTTCAATCGCGAGACCGGGATAGATGCTGCTGCCATCGGAAAACAGCATGGGAACGCGACGGACGACGCCGGCGCGATCGCGCGAGCTCAGGTTGATGCCGCCGACACCGGCTGCCGCTTCGTTGAGGAGCGGCAGGCTCGACACGGTGCCATGAAATGGCGCCAGCACCCTGGTCGGCTTCACGCCGACAAAGGCCAGCCCGGCCCGCACCGGCGGCCGCTTGTCATTGGCGGCATTGCTGGCGGCAAATCCAAGCACGACCGATGCCTTGCCGATGGCATCCGCGAACGCCCGGTCGTGATCCGGCAGGCTCTCGAGTAATTTCATGGTCAGATCGAGATCGGGGGCGCCGGAATCTTTCAGGTCGTTTGCGAGCCGGCCCGGCGTCGTGCGGTCCGGTTCTGAAAAGATAACGTCGTAAGCGATCACCCCGGCGCCAAGTTCGGCAAGCCGGCGGGTCAAGGCCGCAAGCCGCGTTCGCGGCCATGGCCATTGCCCATATTCGGCAATCGAGGCTTCGTCGATGTCGACGATCCGCACCGGGAGATCGATATAGGGTCGAGGTTGCAGCCGCTGATAGGCGTCGAACGTACGTTCCTTCAATTCGGTGACGATGCGCGGGTCGTAAGCGCGTAGCGAAGTCAGGACCACAAGCGTCGCGACCGCCGCGCCGATTGCGCGGACGTTCTTGTTGCGCGTCAGCCGGCGCAAACGGGCCCACGCCAACAAGATCCGCACGCGCAGCGTACCGCGAAGACGCGCCGCAGCCTTCATCGCCTGGCCCCGGTCTTGCGCATAACGCACCTGCTTGCCGCAACGCCTGCACGCTGACTGGTCAACGCAGCACGCGCGCCTACAGAGTGTCTGCGCGGGCCGAAATCGGCGCAACGAGGGGGCGACGAAATCAAGATCTCAATCCGGTTCCATGATTTTTCGATAGGCGGCCAGAAAATCTGCAGGGAACAGCCAGACGTCACGAACGTTACCGGAAGACTAATGGAATCTGGCCAATTTGGCGCAACATAAATAGCAGATTTTTCAGCACCATCAGTGGTTTTCCAGGCATCTCGCTTCGGATTAACGCGAAATCGGTGTCTGTCCCTCATGGTCGCGCCTGACAAGCTGGTAGCAACAGAGGCGTTGAAAATGGCCCGGGCATCTCTCAGTAAGCGTCATCTCGCGTTGATCGCAGCGCTGGCCGTCCCGTTTACGGTATCGGCCTGCTATGCGGTGGCCGTTCATGCCGGGACGAATACACAGTTGCAGGAGGTCGCCGACAACGCCGCGCTAGCAGGCGTCAACTCGCTGGCAGCGAGCGCTGAACAACCCGCAGGCGCACGGTCGGCCGCCGCAATTGCAGCCGCGAAAACCGTTATCGCTGCAAACTCAGGTATCGTCCGCAGTCTCCAGCCGTCGGTGGACGGGCTGACGATGTCGGTCACCATGGAAGACATGGACAAGGGAACACAGGTCTCAGCCATCGCGCGTTACATTCCGGCGAAGGATGGACAAACTCCGCGGCAAGCCGCGAACCTGTTTGGCTATGCCGCCGCATCACTTTGATATGCACACACTTTGACACGCACACACAAGGTGCCCTAGCCCGCTTCCGCGAAAAGCCGCGGCTCAAAACCGGGCAGTCGGTCCGATCGAGACCGAAAAATTATCGGTCGAATAGTTCGACAACGTCGAATTGATTTTCGAATACTGGATTTGAGTACGGACGCCGATGTTCTCGTACACTTGTGCGTCGAAAATAGCCCCGTAGCGCTGCTCCCTGTCGTTACGAATGATGATGGGATCGACGATCGGATTGGGCGCGATGTAATTCGCCCAACTGTAACCGACGGTCGGTGCGATCACGAACTGATGCGGCGTACCGAACATTGGCAACGTAAACTCGTACGGGAATGCCATGTCGATCGAATAACGCTTGTAGGAATTGTAATCGAAGATCGCTCGATTTTGATCGTATCCGACGCGCGTCGTCCAGTGCAGCGGCCCGAACCGCAAATCGGACGTTACGGCGGCCGACAGCAGGTCTCCGGTCTGCTCGCTGGCAGTCGGGAAATACGCCGAATTATAGAAATCGCGATGGCGCTGTTCGACGTAGGCTTCCAGCAGCCCGAGATCCCCGGCCGTCGTGCGCGCGGAAACGCCTCCACCGCCGGCGGAGAAATAGTTGGCATCACCGAGCCAGACCTGATCGCCGATGCCGTAGAGCTTGAACGACGAATTCTGACCGACCGCGATGCGCGGACCGACAATCAGTTCGACCAATCCAAGGTTGAACTGATCGACCTTAAATTGACGCGAATTGATGCCGAGAAAGCTCGCTTCAATGGCGTCTCCGCGCGTGCCGATCTTGTACGCGTAGTTGGCCGCCAAGGTCTGGAAAAAATTCCAGTCGGGCCGCTTGCCAAATGCGCTATCGAGAAGCGCATCCTGGCCCAGCGCACGCACCATCAGGCTACTCGGGCCAACATTGGCGTTCGTCTGGTAGCGGAAGCCGGCCGTCGTAAAGACGCTGAATTCGTAGCGTGCCAGCCGGCGGTCGATCTCGGTCAGATAAGCGCGGACCTGCGCCCTGACATCATCGGGAACATCGGCTCCCTTGATCGCGTCCTGAAGGTACGTGCGGGAAATCTCGAATGAACCGAGCTTGAAGTACAGCACGCCCAGTTCAAGCTTCACACGCGGCAGATTCGGATTGAAGAACAGCATGCGCTCCAGCGCACCGATCGCGGCTTCATAGTCGCCGCGCCTCACCGCCTGCTCGGCGAACTTGAAACTCACGTCCAGATTGGACGGATTTTTGTACATCTGCTGGAACAGCGCTTCGTAGTCCTGCTGGACCACGG
>JAFEFK010000351.1 GCA_018240625.1 Pseudomonadota bacterium | reverse complement strand
GAGCTGCCCCGCGGGGCTTGCGGGATCAAGCGCCTGCGCCGCGCCATAGCGCTCCGGCCGGTTGCGTGCGCTCTCGCTGATGCGGGTTCGCACGAATCCCGGACACAGCACACTCACACCGATACCAAGCGGCTTGAGTTCGCGGGCCAATCCTTCCGACATGGCAATGACCGCATATTTGCTGGTCGTATACGGGCTCAGTCTAGACCCGCTCTGCAACCCGGCCATGGACGCGGTGTTGACGATATGACCACCCTCGCCGTGCGCGCGCATGTGCGGAAGAAAAGCATGGATGCCGTGAAGGACGCCCATCAAATTGACGTCGAGCACCCAGCGCCAATTGTCGAGCGAGATGTTGTCGACGCCGCTGCCGCCGGCGACACCGGCGTTGTTGCAAACCACATGAACATTTCCGAATGTGTCGAACGACGTCTGCGCTGCCCGCGCGACACTGTCCGGATCGGCGACGTCACAGATCACGCCGCGAACGGGCGCGCCCGAATCCGCGAGCTCCCGGACAGCAGCGGTCAACGCACCAGCTTCGATGTCGGCGAGCATCACGTTCATGCCGGCGGCCGCAAAGGCACGGCCAAGCGCGAGCCCGATCCCCTCGGCACCGCCGGTCACGAATGCCGTTCTGCCGGTGAAGTCCCGCATGATCCCATCCAATGTTGGTGGAGCTTATCATCTGAGAGTGACAACGCGCAAAATCCCCAATGCACGATTCACAATGGTTGAGCAGTTCATCAGATGCTGACTCGCCTCTCCCCACCGGGGAGAGGTCGACCGACGAAGCCCTCGCGAAGACGGTCGGGTGAGGGGGATTTTCAATATCGAGAGGTCTTACCCCCTCACCCCACCCCTCGCCCCATGGGAGAGGGAGTTCGCTGTGCGCGACGATGTGCTCCTATCAAAACGTGAACCGCCTTAAGACCGAGTTGCGCTGGTCGCGACCCACGGGAGGAAGCGCTCATCGTCGCGCGAGAAACGTGTCCGTCAGAACAGAAGATGCACTACCCGGTCCCGAGATAGACCTTCTGCACCTGCGGATCGTTGGCGAGATCGGCGGCCGTGCCCGACAGCACGCTCTTGCCGACCTGCAGCACGGTCGCAAAGTCCGAGACTTCCAGCGCCAGCTCGATCGACTGCTCGGCCAGCAGGATGGTCAGCCCCTCCTTATGCAGCGCACCGAAGGTGTCGTACATGGATTCGACGATGGCAGGCGCAAGGCCAAGCGACGGCTCATCCAGCATCAGCAGCTTTGGATCGCTCATCAGGGCACGGCCGACCGCGAGCATCTGGCGTTCGCCGCCGGACATGGTGCCCGCGCGCTGGTTGCGCCGCTCGGCGAGTTTCGGAAACACCTCATAGACGCGATCGAGCAACGATTTGACGCGGCTCGTGTCACGGAGCGGCGTGGCGCCGAGCATCAAATTGTTCTCCACGCTCTGTTGCACGAACAGCCGCCAGCCCTCCGGCGACAAGGCGAGCCCCTTCCGCACGATCGCAAACGCAGGCTGGCCGTCGATCCGCTCTCCGCGAAAGGTGATGGCACCGCTGTGAACTGGAATGAGCCCCGCGACGGCATTCAGCGTCGTGGTCTTGCCGCCGCCATTGGAGCCGAGCAACGCCACCACGCTACCCTCGGGCACTT
>JAFEFK010000350.1 GCA_018240625.1 Pseudomonadota bacterium | reverse complement strand
TGATTCTAGTGTGGTTCTGGTTCAGAAGTCCGCTTGAAGAGCTTGCGGAGAAAATGAGGCGAACTTCTGAACCACCACACTAGAACGCGGGCGGATCGTTGCTTCTCCGCCCCACGGAGGATGCGTTTCCATCGCAGCGCGAACGGCGCCGGGTGTCACGCCGCATCCACGATCGGATCGAGGCCAAGCGCGATGCGGCCGGTGAAGCGATGCTGCCGTTTCCCCGGCAGCGGATGGAATTGCGCCGCGTGGGCGTCGCGCAACAGCCGCTCGAGTCCCGTCTTGCGATAGAAGCCGGCGCCGCCGGCGACCTCCAGCGCTTTCTCCACGGTTGCGAGCACCCCCTCGGCGACGATGGTCTTGCGCACCAGCATAGGGCTGGTCACCTCCAGACCCATCGTGACATCGAAGTCGTTGGTGAGGCGCACCATGTCGTCGGCCGCGAGCTGGACTTTTGTCAGCTCGTTGGCGAGTTCGCCGAGCAGATACGGCACGACGGGATCGTTCTGCCGCTTGCGCGCGAGTTCGGTCGCGAGGTCGGCCGCCGCTTCCGCCACGCCGGCATAGACCGACATGATCAGCGGCATCGCCACCGTCAGGATCACGTTCCACGCCGGATGGAATTTTCCGCGCGGCCGCCGCAGCGCGACGGCGTCGTCCGGCACGAAGACATTTTCCATGACGATGGTCCGCGATCCCGTCGCGCGCATGCCGAGCGTCTGCCAGTCGTCGGCAAGCGAGACGCCCGGCGCGTTGAACGGCACGCCGAAGTGCAGCACCTGCCAGCCGTCCTTCGGATCCTCGAACGGCGCCGAGGTCATCAGCATGGCGCCCTTCGGTGAGCCGCTGCCGAACGGCTTGCGCGCGGCGATGCGGAAGCCGCCATCGGCGCGCGTCGCGAGGCCGCTCGACTCCAGCCAGTCGTTGGCGCCGGTGGAGATCAGCACGGCTTCGGACGCGGCGACTTTCTCCAGCAGCTTCTGCCCCGGCTTTCCACTGCGATGGTTGTAGACGGCGGCCGCGACGAGATGCTGATGCATCGACAGCGCCAGCGCCGTCGACGGACAATAGTGCGCAAGCTGGCGAAGGAACCGGCACATGGCGCTGTGCGCAACGCCGCCGCCGCCGACTTCCGCCGGCACCAGCGCGGAAAACACCTTGTGCTGCTTCAGCACGTCATAATGGTCTGCAACGAAAACATCCCCCGCATCGCGCTCCGCCGCGCCTTCCGCGAAACGCGGTCCGATGATCTGCACGAGCGCCTGAAGGTCGAGATATCCGGTCATGACACGCTCCTCTGGCTGGATGATGCGGGCATCCTGCTCCGACGACGCCGGACCTCAACTTCAATATGTGAAGTTGCCCGGAGCTGGCCTGGGGCGTAGACTTCGGCATGCGCGAGACCAGGGGTTACGGCCAGTTCTGTCCGGTCGCGATTGCCGCCGAGGTGCTGGCGGAACGATGGACGCCGCTCGTGATCCGCGAACTGCTGTGCGGCAGCATGCGGTTCAGCCAGATCCAGCGCGGCGTGCCGCGGATGTCATCGGCCTTGCTGGCGCGGCGGCTGAAGGAATTGCAGCACGCCGGGATCATCGAACGCCGCAACAGCGCCAGCGGCGGCGAATATCATCTGACCGCGGCCGGCAAGGAATTGTTTCCGGTCATCGAAGGCATGGGCGTCTGGGCGCAGCGCTGGCTGCGCCACGATCACCTCGAGCCCGGCAATCTCGATCCCAATCTTTTGATGTGGGACGTTCGGCGCAATGCCGCGGGACGATTGCCGCATCGCGATCCGCGCTACGTCGCCGAGTTCAGGTTTTCCGGCGTGCCGGCCAATCAGCGTTGCTACTGGCTGGTGTTCGAAAACGGCGACGTCGATCTCTGCTACAAGAATCCCGGATTCGAAATCGATCTGTTCGTCAGCGGAAGTCTGCGGCTGCTGACCGAGATCTGGCTCGGCCACGTCACGATCGATCAGGCCGTCCGCGAGGACCGGCTGCGCCTCGATGGATCGCGGCGCGACGTCGCGGCCTTCCGGTCGTGGTTCGCGCTCAGCATGTTCGCGCCGGCCGGCGGCAAGCCGAGCGGGCAGGAGGAACTGGCGGCGACCTGACCGCCTGGAGACGGCAGCGAGCCGGTTCAGCGGTCTTGGGGGTGTATCTTGGAGTCCTGCGCGCAGATCGTCGGCGTCGGCGGCCGTGCGGAAATGATTGATCGCGGCGATCTCGGGATCGGCGGCTCGCGCAGCGAGACGGGTTAATCTTCGACGTCGAATCGTCGCACGGAAAGGGCTTTACATGGATATCCGCCCTCGGGCCGGAGGGC
>JAFEFK010000034.1 GCA_018240625.1 Pseudomonadota bacterium | reverse complement strand
GCGCGCGGGGAGAGGTAAACAAGAGCTCACTTACCCCCGCCCTGGCTCCGCCGCGAGCCTGAAGAAACTGACGACCGCACCGATGCCGGAAAACACCGCCCCCAGCATCAATGCGTAGGTCGGTCCGCTCGCGCCCGCCCAGCCGAAGCAGAGCGCGGTCAGCGTGGCGCCGGAGGTCTGCCCGATCAGACGGGCGGTCGCGACGATGCCGCTGGCGCCGCCGGCGCGTTCTGGCGGCGCGCTTCCCATCAGCGCGCGCATATTAGGCGTCTGGAAAAACCCGAACCCGCAGCCGCACACCGCCATGCGCCAGACGATATCGGCCACGCTCGGATGCGCGGGCAACGTCGCCAGCAGGACCATGCCGACCGAGAGCACGGCGAGCCCGATGCCGCCCAAAATGCCGACGGGAAAGCGGTTTGACAGGCGGCCTGCGATCGGCGCCATGATGCCGACCACGACGGACCACGGTGTGATTAGAAGTCCCGTCGCCACTGCCGTCAGGCCGAGCGTGTGCTCGAACAGGAACGGCAGCGACACCAGCCCGAATTGTTGCGTGGAGAACGAGAAAAACGCCGTCAGCGCCGACAGCGCAAACATCGGCCGGCGAAAGAGATCGACGGGCAGCATCGGCGCCGGATGACCCGACTGCCGGCGCACCAGCAAAATTCCAAGCAGCAGCGCGCCGATCAGCACGCCGATCACGACGAACGGATTCACGCCGTGACCGACGCTGCCGAGACCGTAGATGAACAGGCCGAGACAGGCGCTGGCCATGAGCGCGGCCACCATGTCGAACGCATGCTCGCCGCGCGGCGTCTCCGGCAATGTCTTCATGGCGACGAACACCGCGACGACACCGAACGGCACATTGATCCCGAACAGCCATGGCCAGTGCGCGACCGACAACACACCGGCGGCGACGGTCGGGCCGACCGAGAAAGAGATAGCGACGACCAGCGCATTCCAGCCAAACCCCTGCCCGAGCAGGCGGCGCGGATAGATGAAGCGGACCATCGCCGTGTTGATGCTCATGACGCTGCTGGCGCCGAGTCCCTGCGCCGCGCGCGCCACCAGCAGCATCGGCAACGATGTCGAGAACGCGCATGCCAGCGAGCCCGCCGTAAACAGCACCAGGCCGACGAGATAGAGGCGCTTCAACCCGACGATATCGCCGAGCGCCGCGAACGGCAGCAGCGTCGTGACCATCGCGATCTGATAGATGTTGACGACCCAGACGACTTCGGCGGGACTGACGTTGAGATCGGTGGCCATGGCCGGCAGCGCCACGTTGGCGATGGCCGTATCGAGCGACGCCATCGCCAGCGCGGTAAAAATCGTCAGCGCGGCCCAGCGGCGGCGCTCCGCAGGCAAGCCGTCGGTGTAAACCGATGCATTTTCGGGATTACGCGCGTCCATCGGTGAACTGCGAGCCTGTGGTTGTCGTGCTGCCGCCGCCCGGATGGCACGGAATCACACTAGCCGCGGATGGCGTCATTCAGCAGCCGCACCGGCGCATACAGCATATGCGGCGTTGCCGCACGCTCACCCTCGCTCGCCGGTCCCTGTCTTCTGTGCGGGCATGATCTTATCCGAAAACCGGCTCCCAACTTTTCGGGGGCACGCTCGAAACCTACTCCGCCGGTGTTTCCGCTGGCGGCGGCGGAGCGTCGGCCGGAGGTGTTGCGGCCCCGGTCGCGCCTGTCGCCTTCGTGGCTCTCTTCTCGACGATGCGAACCGCGACGATCGAGCCTTCGTAGAGCAGCAGCAGCGGGATCGCCAGCGATGACTGGCTGAGCACATCCGGCGGCGTCAGCACCGCGGCGATAACGAAGGCGACAACGATGAAGTAGCGGCGTTTGTCGCGAAGCTGTTTTGAGGTGATGATGCCGACGCGGCCCAGCAGCGTCAGGATCACCGGCAACTGGAATGCGATGCCGAAGGCGAAGATCAGCGACATCGTCAGCGACAGAAATTCGCCGACCTTGGGCAACAACTGGATTTGTGCGGTTTCCGGTCCCGCCGCCTGCTGCATGCCGAGCGAGAACCGCACCAGCATCGGCAACACCACGAAATAGACCAGCATCGAGCCCAGCACGAAAAAGAACGGCGTCGCGATCAGATACGGCAGGAACGCGCCGCGCTCATGCTTGTACAGGCCCGGCGCCACGAACTTGTAGATCTGTGTCGCCACGATCGGAAACGAGATGAAGCCGGCGCCGAACAGCGCGAGCTTCAGTTGCGTGATGAAGTATTCCAGCAGCGCCGTGTAGATGAATTTCGAATTCTCGGGGCCCGCGACCCACACGAACG
>JAFEFK010000349.1 GCA_018240625.1 Pseudomonadota bacterium | reverse complement strand
TATATCTCGGGCTCGGCGTGGAAAGAATATGCTGCCGAGGGAACGCTGGCTGGCGAAAAGCTGAAAGTCGGGATGCTGGAGAGCGAAAAGCTTGAGCCCGCGATTTTCAGTCCGGCGACCAAGGCCGAGAGCGGTCACGACGAGAACATCACTGTTGCTCATATGCGCAAGATTCTCGGCAATGAGGTGACGGACACGCTGGAGCGCATGACGCGCACGGTTTACGGCAAGGGTGAGAGCGTCGCGCGCGGGCGCGGCATCATCATCGCCGACACCAAGTTCGAGTTCGGCCGCGACAACAAGGGCCAGATTATTCTGATCGACGAGGTGATGACCCCCGACAGCTCGCGATTCTGGGCGGCCGATATCTATAAGACCGGCCAGCCGCAGCCCAGTTTCGACAAGCAGCCGCTGCGCGACTGGCTGGATATCGAACGCCGCGCCGGACGCTGGAACGGCGAAGCACCCGCGCCGGCGTTGCCGGAAAACGTGATCGACGCCACCAGCAAGCGTTATCTGGAAGCGTATCGCCGGATTACGGGCAGCGATCTCAGGGGTGAGGTGTAACGTCAGGAAGGCAAGGAGCTTGACTCGTCATGCCCGGCTTTATGCCGGGCATCCACGTCTTAACGACGGGAGTCAAAACCAAGACGTGGATGGCCGGAACAAGTCCGGCCATGACGGATGACGATTTTGACGATAATCACGCCGCGCCGTTGATATAAGTCTCGCGGCGGCCGATCATGCGCTCGGCCGCGGCCTTGGCGTCGGCCTTGGTCGAGGTGGCGCAAGTCCGGTATTCGAGATCGGGTGTGGGCGCCGGCCCACGGCGCACGAACCACGATGTCAGAGACCGCGAATTGACCGACAGGAGCGAAAGCGCGTGCGCGACATTGTCGACCGCGCCGAACGAAAACAACTGCCCCGACGACGCATAACGGACTTCGTAAATACCCGGACCGATCGGCGCCTCGATATTTTCGCCGCGTTCCACGCGCGGATAACGCTTCCACTCGCCCCACGTCGAAATCATCGCCGCCAGCCTTCCGCAGCTTCCGTAGCTGCAACGCATTTCATCAACTTGCCGGACCAGGCGCCGCCAGCTGCGCCTTGTTGCCAACGCCTTAGCACGAAACAATCAGAGATACAGAGCCTGCATCATCGTCATTTCGATATGATCGCGAGCTGCGGATTGCAAGCTAATCCATCGTTAAACGTTAACCGCAGCCTGTCCCGACGCGCCCAGGCAGCGCCTCACGACCTCGTGACCGGCAGATAGCCTCGAGATGCTTCCGCTTGCAGGAAACCGTGGCCGGAGAGACAATCGGCCACTTCAGAAAACAACATCGGGAGGTGCGGCATGCAAAGCAAGTCTCAGATCGATCAGGCCCTGCGCCAAAAGGCTGACGCCAGGGAGATTCCGGGCGTAGTTGCGATCGCGGCCACCGGAAAGGAAATCGTCTATCAGGGAGCGTTCGGCAAACGCGACGTGTCCAAAGACGATGCCATGACAGCGGACAGCGTGTTCTGGATCGCGTCGATGACCAAAGCCATCACCAGCGCGGCTGCGATGCAGTTGGTCGAACAGGGCAAGCTCTCGCTCGATGAGCCGATCGGCAAATTGCTGCCCGATCTCGCCAAGCCGCAAGTGCTGGAAGGGTTCGATGCCAGCGGCGAGCCCAGATTGCGGCCCGCGACGAAGCCGATCACGCTGCGTCATCTCATGACCCACACCGCGGGCTTCGCCTACAACATGTGGAACGGCGACATCCTGCAATATCTGGAGAAGACCGGAACGCCGGCCGTCACCACCTGCCAGAATGCAGCGCTGACGACACCGCTCGCTTCCGACCCCGGTACCCGTTGGGAATACGGCATCAACATCGATTTCGTCGGCAAGGCGGTCGAAGCGGCGACCGGCAAGCGGCTTGACGCCGCGCTGCGCGACCAGTTGTTCGCGCCGCTTGGCATGAGCGACACCGGCTTCAAGATCACCGATGCGATGCGCAAGCGGCTCGTCGCCATGCATGCCCGCGGCGAGGATGGTTCGCTTGCTCCGATCCCGTTCGAACTCGAGCAGGATCCGGAATTCCATATGGGCGGCGGCGGCCTCTACGGAACGGCGGCGGACTACATCAAATTCACGCAGATGATTCTGAACAAGGGCCGCGGCAACGGCAATCAGGTGCTGAAGCCCGAAACCGTCGCCCTGATGGGGCAGAATCACATGGGCGAATTGAACATGACCAAGCTGACTTCGGCGGTCGCCTTCGCAACCAACGATGTCGATCTCTATCCCGGCATGGAGAAGAAGTGGGGCCTCAGCTTCATGATCAACACCGCCAAGACTCCGGAGGGCCGCAGCCCCGGCAGTCTCGCGTGGGCGGGCCTCGCCAACACCTATTACTGGATCGATCCGGCACGAGATATTACCGGCGTCATCCTGATGCAGGTCCTGCCGTTCGCGGATCCGAAATGCCTGAGCGCTTTCGCGGCCTTCGAGAGCGGGATCTATGCGGAACTCGACTCGGCACAACGGGCCGCCTGATGGCCACGTCCATGGCCACGTCTACGACAATGGTCTTGGCGGAATCGGATTGATTTCGATGGGACGTTGTCCTTCAATCTTTTGACAATGTCGGAAATTGGAGGATCGCCGTGGCCGTTCGAGCCGGAAGTTACGTTTGCGGCATCGCCGATGCGCCACTGCTCGGCGATACCATCGGGCGAAGCCTTGACCTCGCGGTAAGCCGCTGGGCGAACCGCGAAGCGCTGGTGTCACCAAGTCACAACGTCCGGTGGACCTGGAAGGAATTCGCCGATCGCGTTGACGCGCTCGCTGCCGGCTTGCTCGCACTCGGACTTGAGCGTGGCGCGCGGATCGGCATCTGGTCGCTGAACCGTCCGGAATGGACGCTGACGCAATTCGCCGCCGCGAAAGCGGGATTGATTCTCGTCACCATCAATCCGGCCTATCGCCTCAGCGAACTGGAATTCGCGCTCGCCAAGGTCGGATGCGCCGCGATCGTGACAGCGACCGCATTCAAAACCTCAAATTACATGGAGATGCTGAACACGCTGATTCCGGAACTGGCGACAGCGAAACCGGGTGAATTGCATTCATCCAGGCTGCCTCATTTGCGCGCCGTGATCCAGATCGGCGGACCCGCCTGCCCCGGTACGATCCCGTTCGACGACGTGGCGCATATGGGCGGTGCACGGCAGCGCGAACAGCTTGCGGCTCTCGGCGAAACTCTGCAATTCGACGATCCCGTCAACATTCAATTCACCAGCGGCACCACCGGTTCGCCGAAAGGCGTGACGCTGACGCATCATAACATTCTCAATAACGGCTACTTCACCGGGCGCGCCATGCGGCTCACCGAGAAGGACCGCATCTGCATTCCAGTGCCGCTGTATCATTGCTTCGGCATGGTGATGGGCAATCTCGCCTCGGTGACGCTCGGTGCGACCATGGTCTACCCCGGCGAGGGCTTCGATCCGCTGACGACGCTGCAAACCATCGAGAAGGAAAAGTGCACGACGTTATACGGCGTGCCGACCATGTTCATTGCCGAGCTCGATCATCCCGAGTTCTCCAAATTCGACTTGTCGTCGCTGCGCACCGGAATCATGGCAGGCGCGCCATGCCCGACCGAGATCATGAAGCGCGTCAACGGCGAAATGAATATGGGCGAAGTGACCATCGCCTACGGCATGACCGAGACCAGCCCCGTCAGCTTCCAGAGTGCGACCGACGATCCGCTGGAGCGGCGCGTCTCCACCGTCGGGCGCATTCATCCGCATGTCGAGGTCAAGGTCGTCGATCTCGACGGCAAGATCGTGCCGCGCGGCGAGCGCGGCGAACTCTGCACGCGCGGCTACAGCATCATGCTCGGCTATTGGGATGAGGCGGAAAAAACCGCCGACGTCCTCGACAAGAATGGCTGGATGCATACCGGCGATATCGCCGTGATCGACGACGAGGGCTATTGCAATATCACAGGCCGCATCAAGGACATGGTGATCCGCGGCGGCGAGAACCTCTATCCGCGCGAGATCGAGGAATTCCTGTTCCGCCATCCGAAAATTCAGGACGTGCAGATATTCGGCGTCGTCGACGACCGCTATGGCGAAGAGCTGTGCGCCTGGGTTCGGGTCAAGAGCGGAGAAACGTTGACCGGCGACGAGGTGCGCGCGTTCTGTCAGGGCCAGATCGCCCACAACAAAATTCCGCGCTATGTGGAATTCGTCGACGAATTCCCGATGACCGTCACCGGCAAGATTCAGAAATTCCTGATGCGCGCGGAGGTCGAAAAACGGCTCGGGTTGAAGGCGCAGAAGACGGCGTAGAGTATCGCCGAACACAACCACCACCGTCATTCCGGGATGCGCCTCTTGGCGCAGACCCGGAATCCATGCTCCTTGTGGTAGTTATAGATTCCGGGTTCGCTCGTTTCACTCGCGCCCCGGAATGACTCCCCCTTATCTACACCGGCAGCCCGTTGGTCTGCGCCAATTCCTTCAGCGACACCTGCGGCCGCGCGCCGATGTGCTGGATCACTTCAGCCGCCGCCAGCGCGCCAAGGCGGCCCGCTTTCTCGTGACCCGCACCACGCACCAGCCCGAACAAGAATCCCGCCGCGAACAGATCGCCCGCGCCTGTCGTATCGACCAGCTTCTGAATCGGGAATGCCGGCACCGACGTGACGCCGTCTTTCGTCGCAACCATGCAGCCCTTCTCGCTGCGGGTGACGACGCCGAGCGTAACATCCTTGCGCAACTCTGTCAGCGCCGTGTCGAAGTCCGAGGTCTGATAGAGCGAGTGCAGCTCGGCCTCGTTGGCGAAGATCAGGTCGACGGTGCCGTTGCGCATCAGCGCAAGAAACTCGTCGCGATAGCGGTCGACGCAGAAAGCATCCGACAGCGTCAGCGCGACCTGCCGCTTCGCCTCATGAGCAATCTGCGACGCCTTCAGGAAGGCATCCTTGGCCTCCTTCGGATCCCAGAGATACCCTTCGAGATAGACAATCGCCGAGGCCGCGATCTCCCCCGGGTCGATGTCGGCGGGCGTCAATTCCTGCGCCGCGCCGAGATAGGTGTTCATGGTGCGCTCGCCGTCCGGCGTCACCAGAATGTAGGAGCACCCTGTCGCCGGGCCGCCGGATGCAGGCGGCGTATCGAACGCGACCTTGGCGGCGCGAATGTCGTGCGTATAGAGGCGGCCGATCTGGTCGTCCTTCACCTTGCCGACATAGGCGGCGCGCGCGCCGAAACCGGCGAGACCGACGATGGTGTTGGCGGCCGAGCCGCCCGATATTTCGATCGCGGGTCCCATATCCTTGTAGATGGAGGCGGCCTGTTTCTCGTCGATCAGCGCCATGCTGCCCTTGGTCATGCCATGGGACGCCAGAAAGCCTTCATCGGTTTGCAACAGAACGTCGAAAATCGCATTGCCGATCCCGAGCACGTCATATTTCGCTGAAGCCATTAAGAATATCCTGTTGCGGCAATTGCGGTTGAGCGAAAAATCCGCTCAGAGTCCGGCGGAGTGAGGATGCCGCGACCTATCATGGCGCCTCCCCATCATCAAGCACGGCCCGGCTGACATTGCCATGATCCGCCACATCTTCACGGTCTCAACCGGCACGCTGGCCTCGCGGCTGCTCGGGTTCGCGCGCGATGCCTTGGCCGCGGCGCTGCTGGGCACGGGTCCGGTCGCCGATGCCTTCCTGATGGCGTTTCAGATCGTCAACGTGATCCGCCGGATGCTCGGCGAAGGCGCCTTGAACGCGGCGCTGGTGCCGGCATGGATGCGCGTCCGCGACAGCGGCGGCGCGCTTGCCGCCTCGGCCTTCGCAGGCGCCGTGATCGGGACCGCGAGCGCGGCCCTGATCGTGCTGGCGGTGATTGTCGGCGTGGCCATGCCGTTGCTCATCGCGCTGCTCGCGCCGGGATTCGTAGGCAGCGAGAGCTTGCAGCTTGCCGTCACCGATGCGCGACTGATGCTGCCTTATCTCGCCTTCGCCGGACCGGTCACGGTGATGATGGGCCTGCTCAACGCACAACACCGCTTTGCGATCACCGCCTTCTCGCCGTTGCTGTTCAATATTGCGCTGATCGGCGCCATCTCGGTGCTGCTTCTGTTGCATCAGGACTCTTATTTTGCCGGCTTGGTGATGGCTGCAACGGTTGGCGCTGCCGGCCTGCTCCAACTGCTGGTTCTTGCGATCCCCAGCCGCCGCGGCAACCTCGCGCGTCCGCTCCGCATTTCGTTCAATGCCGAGATGCGCGCCTTTTTCCGCAAAGCCATTCCCGGCATGATCGCAAATTCAGGGCCGCAATTGCTCATCGTGGCCGGTGCGATCGTCGCGTCGGTAGCACCGGCGGCCGTGTCGTGGCTCTATTTCGCCAACCGCCTGATCGAATTGCCGCTCGGCATGGTCGGCGTCGCCATGGGCATCGTACTGGTGCCGGAAATGACCCGCGCCCTTCATGATGGCGACACGCCCGCGCTGGTGCACGCCGAGTCGCGCGGGCTCGAGCTTGCAGCGGGCCTCGCTCTGCCGGCGACGTTCGGCCTGATCATTCTGAGCCAGCCGATCGTGCGCATGTTGTTCGAGCACGGCGCATTCAGCGCAGCCGACACCCATGCGACCGCGCTCGCACTCGGCTGTCTCGCCCTGGGCTTGCCCGCCCATGTCCTGATCAAAGCGCTATCTCCGGCCTTCTTCGCGCGCGGAAATACCATGACGCCGCTTTGGGCAACGCTGAAGGGGATCGTGGTCGCGATCGTTGTGGCCGTTGTATTCGGGCGGATATTCGGGGTCGGCGGAATCGCCGTCGGCATCGCGGCGGGCGCGTGGAGCAACGCATTCAGCCTGATCCGGAATATCGCCGCGACGTTCGGATTTTCCATCGATGCCACGGCGCGGCGGCGGTTGCCACGGATCGTGCTGGCGGCGCTTCTGATGGGCGGAGCTTTGTGGTTGAAGGCTACTTTCGTACTGCCGTTGGTAGCGAATGCACCAGGGGTTGTACAGGCCGCGGTTCTCGGCATCCTGATTGCGAGCGGCCTCGCCATTTACGGCCTGCTTCTGACATTTTTCGGCGTCATAGGCTGGGGTGAAGCGCTGAGCGCGTTGAGGCAATCACGCGCTGGCGACTTGCGTACATAAGCCCCGCGTGGCAATGCACGGCGCACAAAGCGCAGGAACACAGCGATGACGACACGGGTTTTCTCAGGCGTTCAGCCGACCGGTAATCTGCATCTGGGCAATTACCTCGGCGCGATCGTCAATTTCGTGAAATTGCAGGCCGATTACGAGTGCATCTATTGCGTGGTCGATCTCCATGCCATCACCGTTCCGATCTCCGTCTGGGGCGGCCCGGATGAATTGCGCCGCAACACCCGCGAAGTCACCGCGGCTTTTATCGCGGCCGGCATCGATCCGAAGAAACACATCATCTTCAACCAGAGTCAGGTCGCAGGCCACGCCGAGCTGACCTGGGTATTCAACTGCGTCGCGCGGCTCGGCTGGCTCAACCGCATGACCCAGTTCAAGGAGAAGGCCGGCAAGGATCGCGAGAACGCCTCGATCGGACTCTACGACTACCCCGTGCTGATGGCGTCGGACATTCTCGTCTATCGCGCCACCCACGTTCCGGTCGGCGAGGATCAGAAGCAGCATCTCGAACTCAGCCGCGACATCGCACAGAAGTTCAATAACGACTTTTCCGAATCGATCGCAGCCAATGGTCATAACGGCGGATTCTTCCCGCTGCCGGAGCCGGTGATTACCGGACCTGCGACGCGCGTGATGAGTCTGCGCGACGGCACCAAGAAGATGTCGAAATCGGATCCGTCCGATTACTCGCGCATCAACCTGACCGATGACGCCGACGCCATCGCCCAGAAGATCCGCAAGGCCAAGACCGATCCGGAGCCGCTGCCGTCCGAGGAGAAAGGCCTTGAGCCGCGCCCCGAAGCCGACAATCTCGTCGGCATCTACGCGGCACTGGCAGGCAAGCCGAAATCCGACGTGCTCAGGGATTTCGGCGGCGCGCAGTTTTCGAACTTCAAGTCGAACCTGGTCGATCTCGCGGTATCAAAGCTGTCGCCGATCGCCGCAGAGATGAAGCGCCTGACCGATGACTCCGCTTACGTCGATCAGGTTTTGGCCGACGGCAGCGACCGGGCACGCATCATCGCCTCGGAAACCGTCAACGCAGTAAAGGATATCGTCGGCTTCATTCGCAAGCGCTAGCAGCGAGTTGGTTTCGCTGCGAGACCGTTCTGTGAATGTCAAATCCAAAATGCAGGTGCCACATGCGCATTGCGGCGCACCCGCACCGTAACGCGCTTGTCGGAGCGGGTTGTGCCGTGGCAGCATAGCCACGGTTTACGGTAGTTCAGCACCGGGACATGCATGAGCAGCCAACGACGAAGCTACGAGACAGGTCACAAGCCGAAATATCTTGTCGTCGTCGATGACAGCGCGGAATGGGACCGCGCCGTCTACTACGCGAGCCGTCGTGCGATCCGCGTCGGTGGCGGCGTGGTGATGTTGCGTGTGATCGAAACCGAGGACCGCAATCAGCAGTGGCTCGGCGTCGCCGAGGTGATGCGTGCCGAAGCCTATGAAAATGCGGAAGCGGCGCTTGACCGCGCTTCGGGCCGCGCCAACGGCATCGCGGCGATCACGCCGGAGCGCGTAATCCGCGAGGGCGATCCACTCGAACAGATTCTCGATATCATCGACAAGGACGTCGATATTTCGATGCTGGTGCTGGCCGCCAGCGGCGGCCCGGAAGGCCCGGGCCCGATCATCACGACGCTGGCCAAGACCGCCGGTACTTTTCCGATTCCGGTGACGATCGTGCCGGGCAGCCTGACCGACGACGCGATCGACGCGCTGTCATAAGGGCGTGCCTTACCACAACATTAGCGTCGTCCCCGCGCACGCGGGGACCCATAATCCCTGAAGGTTATTTTGCATTCCGGGGCCAACATCGCCCCGTTCCACCGCTGCGGCCCATCGGAGAGGGCCCCGTGCGCAATTGCGCACTAGGCGGGGACGACTGGAATGAAGGCTGCCCTGCGCCCTTGATCGTGCGTTTGCGATGGCTATCTGCTAGTGTGGTGGTTCAGAAGTTTGCTTCAGCCGTCCTGCGAGTTCTTCAAGCTAACTTCTGAACCAGAACCACACTAGAATCATAAGTTTGCTAGTGTCCTTTCGAATCCGAAGTTCGCGACGGAGACGCTGCCCGATCAGGCGAACTTCGGATTCGGAACACTAGTGGAACTCACGCGCCGGCCTTGAACCGGCGACGCCGGAGAGACCCATGTTCATTCAGACCGAAGCCACCCCTAATCCCGCCACCCTGAAATTCATTCCGGGCCGCACCGTGCTCGATAGCGGCACCATGGAATTCTCCAGCCGCGAAGCGGCCGGCCGCTCGCCTTTGGCAGAAAAGCTGTTCGGCGTGCCCGGCGTCACCGGCGTGTTCTACGGCTCCGACTTTGTGACCGTGACCAAGGACGACGGCGACTGGCAGCACCTCAAGCCGGCCATCCTCGGCGCGATCATGGAACACTACATGTCGGGCGCGCCGCTGATGGCGGACGGCAGTGTCGCGGGCAACGACGACGAAGATGCCGACGAGTTCTTCGACGAGAAGGACGCGGAAACAGTCGACGCGATCAAGGATCTGATCGAGACGCGGGTACGGCCGGCGGTCGCCAACGACGGCGGTGACATCACCTTCCGTGGCTTCAAGGACGGCGTCGTCTACCTGAATATGAAGGGGTCGTGCGCGGGCTGTCCGTCATCGACCGCGACCTTGCAGCACGGCATCCAGAATCTGCTGAAGCATTTCGTGCCCGACGTGGTCGAAGTGCGGCCGATGTAACGGCACGCGCTTCCCGTCTCAGGAAGCGGCGTCAGCAGACTGCTGAAAATGTCTTTTGGGTCATTCCGGGGCGCGCCAGGCGACGAACGCGTTGCGTTCCCGCCGATAGCGCGAACCCCGAAATCTTACTAATCCGATTTCCTTTGCGTATTCTGGATTCCGGATCGCCGCGGAGCCTGTCATCGAGTCACGCTTTGCGCGAACCCGTTGGCGGCGTCCGGAATGACGGCGGGATCTTTCGACAGCCTGTCAGAGCTTGGCGACGACAACCAGCCGCTTGATCTGGCCGCTCTTGTAGGCGCGCAGGAACGCCGCGTAGTTCCTGAACGACACGCAGCCATTGGAATCGCCGTTCGGCCCGAGCATGTAGGTGTGGGCAAGCAGACCGGACCGTCCGTAGATCTTGTCCTCACCGCCGACCGGTTTCAGCCGGATCGCCTCGACGCCATGGAAAAGGCTCTCGCGCAATGAGAGGTCATAGGTGTGCGGCGGCGTCACACCGCGCATTCTCCGGTCGGCGTAGCGCGGATCGTCGAGCATGCTGCCGAGACCCGAATGCGCCTCGAGCCGGGTGCCATCCGGCATATAAACCGTGTGTCCGGAAATATCGTAGACGGCGGTCGACTGGTCATATTGCGGGATGCGTCCGATCGACAGGCTGCTCCCGTCACTTCCGACACCGCCATCGGGCGCGGCAAACGCAAGCTGCGGACCGGCGGGCGCTGGCCTGCCAAATAGTTTTTCGAAGATCGACGGCTGCTTCGGCGGGAGCGCAACGTCCGCATTGGCTTGCGCCATCTCGCGGCGGGTCGAACTCGGTTTCTGCAACATGCGAAGTTCGGCCGGGCGCGGCGCCGGTATCGGAACCATCTCGGCAAGCTGCCGCACCGGCGGAAGCGGAAGAACTTCTGGTGCGGCCTGCGCAGGAAGTGAAGCAACCTGCTGCTGCGGAACTGCCGTGACCGGCGCTGCCAGCGGCTGAAACGAGCCCGGCGGCGGGCCGAGCAGTCTCGGGCCGTAGAGCATTGCGATACGGGCGCGAGCGGCGGGATCCTCGACGCGCGCCCGGACCGTGGCCGGGGCCTGGATCGGCGGCGCGGCGACGCGAGGCCCGGGCATCTCGCGCAAAGCCTCATAAGCGGCAGCGATGCGCTCCGCAGGCGCGGACAGATGAATGGATGAGGCCGGCGGCAACGACGCCGTAATCAGTTCCGGATTTCCCGCACCGAGGTTCGTGTAAAGAGTCCAGCCGCAGGCGATGGCGATACATGCGAGCGCGGTAGCACCGAGGATATTTTGAGGAATCGCCTTTGGGGAGGCGCCACCTGCGTAAGCCGCAGCATCATAATAACGGGTGCCCGTAACGTACGTCATTCGCCCCACGTCCAACATGACTTAACGCCTGACTTTTTCAGGCGGCATTCGAAGCTCTTCATGCCGATGGCATGTGCGAACGCAAGATTGCGCATTGCTGAAACGATGACCCCAAAGTTCCAGCGAGCTTTCGCAAACATGCGGAGCGCCATTAAGGCGACTTTTAGTTAAATGCAGATTAAGTGCAGGGCCGATCTGGGGCAGAGCGTAAAATGGACGGAATCGCGGCGATCTGGTGTCTAAAACTCGGCGTCGCCATCGGGAACCCTGGGTAATCTGGCGGAAACGGTGATAATCTGGCTCCGATGCTCATCCTTGCAATTGATACGGCCCTCGATGCCTGCGCCGCCGGCGTGCTGGACACCAAAGCCAGCCGACTGATCGCGCAGGAATCGTTGCCGATGAAACGCGGGCACGCGGAAGCGTTGATGCCGCTGATCGCCCGCGTCATGAAAGAGTCGGGCGTCGCGTTCGCAGCGCTTGACCGCATTGCCGTGACAACAGGCCCCGGCAGCTTTACCGGCCTGCGGGTGGGATTATCGGCGGCGCGCGGCATCGCGCTCGCCGCCAACAAGCCGGTCGTTGGCGTAACCACCCTTACAGCCTACGCGGCACCCCTTGTCAGCGAGAACGGACCGCAACCGGTGATCGCCGCGATCGATGCCCGGCATGATCACGTTTATTTTCAGGCAGTCGGCGGCAACGGCACCACGCTGATCCGCCCGCGCGTCGCGCCGATCGAGGAAGCACTCGCCGCATCGCGTTTCGGTGCGCCACATCTGGTCGGCAACGCCGCGAAAATTCTGGCCGACCGCTGGCCCGCGCAGGCGTTGCCACCGGTCGCGGTCGATCCGCAGCCCGCGCCCGATATTACATGGGTGGCCTGGCTCGGCGCGGCGGTAAGTCCCAACACTGCACCGGCGCGCCCGTATTATCTGCGCGCGCCTGATGCCAAGCCGACGCGCGATCTTTTGCAAAAAGCCGCGCAACCGTCTGCACCATGATCGCATCTCCATGATTGCCTGGCTGTCGAATTTGTGGGGGCGCGCAACGCCCGTGGTCGAGGATGCGAGTTCCCGCGACGCTGCCCGTCTCGCCGCGATTCACGGGGCATCGTTTCATCGCGGCTGGGGCGACGGCGAATTCGAGGCCATGCTGAGGGAACGCAACACGCTGGTTCAGCGCCTGCGGCTGCGCTCGAACGTGATCGGGTTCGCGGTGTCGCGCATGGCCGCGGATGAAGCCGAGATCCTGTCGATCGCGGTGGACGCCGGCCATCGCGGTCAGGGATTCTCGCGCGATTTGCTGCTCACACACCTTGGCCACCTCGCCGGGCGCGGCGTGCGCACTGTGTTTCTCGAAGTCGAGGAAAATAATCAACCGGCGCGCCGCCTCTATGGATGGGCAGGCTTCACCATAGCTGGACGCCGCGAGCGCTACTATCGGGAAGCCGGCGGCCAGGAATTGAACGCATTGATTATGCGCCGCGACTTGTCGTAGGCACCATGCGGTGGCAAAACAGGCTCATCGCCGAATAGCGGACATATCATGACGGCTCTGAAATCGACGCCTGCGCCAAAACCCACCGAGATCGAGGCACGCTGTGCCGCGACCGGCATGCGCATGACCGAGCAGCGCCGGGTGATCGCACGCGTGCTGGCCGAAGCCTCCGATCATCCCGATGTCGAGGAACTCTATCGCCGCTGCGTCACCGTGGACGACAAGATTTCAATCTCGACAGTCTATCGCACGGTGAAACTGTTCGAGGACGCCGGCATTATCGAGCGGCATGACTTCCGGGAGGGTCGCGCGCGCTACGAGCAGATGCGCGACAGCCATCACGATCACCTCATCAACCTGCGTGACGGCACCGTGATCGAATTCACGTCGGATGAAATCGAGAAATTGCAGGCCGAGATCGCCCGCAAGCTCGGCTACAAGCTGGTCGATCACCGGCTTGAGCTGTATTGCGTGCCCCTGGACGACGACAAAACCTCGGGCTAGATGCACGCGTGAGCTTCGATCTCATCATCTTCGATTGCGATGGCGTGCTGGTCGACAGCGAAGTCATCTCGTGCAGCGTTCACGCCGAGGTGCTGACGCGCAACGGCTATCCGATTACATCGGAACAGGTCTTCGATCGCTTCCTCGGCCGCTCGGCGCGCCAGGCCATGATCGAGGTCGAGGCCGAACTGGGGCGCAGTCTGCCGGAAGATTTCGACGCGCAACTGAAAGGCCAGATCTTTCGCACGTTCACCGAAAGCCTTGCGCCGACCCCTCACATTCACGATGCGCTCGCCGCCATCACACAACGTGTTTGCGTGGCGTCCAGCGGCTCGCACGAACGCATGCGCATCAGCCTCGGCCGCACTAGCCTTTACGACCGTTTCGCGCCGAACATTTTTTCGTCCAGCGAAGTTCGCAACGGCAAGCCGGCGCCCGATCTGTTTCTGTATGCCGCCGAGCGTATGGGCGTGTCTCCCCAACGATGTCTCGTCGTCGAGGACAGTGTTTCGGGAGTCGCCGCCGCCGTCGCGGCCGGCATGACAGTCCTCGGTTACTGCGGCGGCAGCCACTGCCGCGCCGGGCACGCGGAAACGCTGCGCCTTGCTGGCGCCACCGCGACCTCTGACGATATGCGGCAATTGCCGGGATTGATCGCGCAATTGGGCCGCAAAGCTGGGCTCGCGACGGCCATCTGAGGCTGTCTGGCGCGACATCTTTGATGCGGAAATACTGGATTTTCCGCCGCTTAGCCTATAACTGAGCACCGCGATCACGAGCTGCCATTTTCTCCGGCAACAGGTTCCATGACCCCGCCGCGCAAACTGCACATCAAGTCCTACGGTTGCCAGATGAATGTCTACGATGCGCAGCGCATGGTGGACACGCTGGCGCCCGAGGGCTTCGTCGAGACCGCCAGCGCCGACGACGCGGATTTGGTCGTTCTCAACACCTGCCACATCCGCGAAAAGGCCTCCGAAAAGGTTTACTCCGAACTTGGGCGGCTGCGTGTCGCCAAGGAGGAGGCCGCGCGCGATGGCCGCAAGATGAGCGTCGTCGTCGCGGGCTGCGTCGCGCAGGCGGAAGGCAACGAAATCATCCGTCGCGCGCCTGTCGTCGACGTCGTGGTCGGGCCGCAGAGCTATCATCATTTGCCGCAATTGCTGGCGCGCGCCAAAGCCGAGGGCCGCGCGCTGGAGACTGAATTTCCAGTCGATGACAAGTTCGGATTCCTGCCGCCGCCGTCGCGGCAGGCCATTCGCGCGCGCGGCATCTCCTCGTTCGTGACGGTGCAGGAAGGCTGCGACAAATTCTGCACGTTCTGCGTTGTGCCCTACACGCGCGGCACCGAAGTCTCGCGCCCGGTGGCCAAGATCATCGACGACGTGCAGCGGCTCGCCGACAACGGCGTCCGCGAAATCACGCTGATCGGACAGAACGTCAACGCTTATCACGGCGACGGCCCGGACGGACGGCCATGGCCGCTCGGCAAGCTTTTGTACCGCCTCGCCGAAATTCCGGGCATCGTCCGGTTACGCTATTCGACCAGCCATCCGCGCGACGTCGAGGACACGCTGATCTCGGCGCACCGCGATCTCGACGCGCTGATGCCGTTCGTGCACCTGCCGGTGCAGTCGGGCTCCGACCGCATCCTTGCCGCCATGAACCGCAAACATACCGCGGCCGACTACCGGCGCGTCATCGACCGATTTCGCGCAGCCCGGCAAGATATTGCATTTTCATCGGATTTTATCGTGGGCTTCCCCACGGAAACCGAGGAAGATTTCGCCGCGACCCTCGCGCTTGTCGCGCAAATCGGATACGCTGGCGCCTATTCGTTCAAGTATTCGCCGCGGCCCGGAACGCCGGCGGCGGACATGCAGGAGACGGTGTCGACAGCGGACATGGACGAGCGACTGGTGCGGCTTCAGGAACTGATCGACAGCCAGCAATCCGCCTTCAACAGGGCTGCGATTGGCAAGACGGTCGATGTGCTGTTCGAACGCGCCGCACGCAATCCCGGCCAGATCGTCGGCCGCACGGCGTATCTGCAGCCGGCACACGTCGTCGCTCCAGCCGACATTATTGGACAGGTCCTGCCGGTGAGCGTCGAAAGCCTCGAGCGTTACAGTCTGCTCGGGTCGCTGGCCAACGCCGGTCTATCTCGAACGCCCGCCCACGCAAACGATTTGTCTCAACCGATCATGGGAGCCTGAACCCTTGCCCAAGAGCGCATCGGATTCACCTTCACTCGCTCCCAGCCGGAAACTTGACATGCAAGCCCCGCCCGAGACGCAAGTCGTCATCGACTTCGACGACAATCGCGCGGCGTCGGCGCTGGTCGGACCTTACGGACAGAATCTCGCGCTGATCGAACGGCGTCTCGGCATCGTCGTGGATTCCCGCGGCAATCACATCACCATCTCCGGATCGCGCGACGGCTGCGACGCGGCGCGGCGCGTGCTGGAAACGCTCTATACCCAGGCGGTGCAGGGCCAAGATCTTTCGCAGGGCGAAGTCGAAGGCGCGATCCGCGCGGTCATCGCGCAGGGCTCGCTGTTCGAGTTCGACCCCAAGGCGCCGCGCTCCACGTTTGAGGCGATCAACTTGCGCAAGCGTCCGGTGCGGGCGCGCACCGCCGCGCAGGATCTTTATATCCGCGCCCTGAAACGTCATGAGCTGGTGTTCGGAATCGGCCCTGCGGGAACCGGCAAGACCTGGCTCGCGGTGGCGCAGGCCGCTCAATTGTTCGAACGCAAGGAAGTCGATCGCATCATCCTGACGCGGCCCGCGGTCGAGGCCGGTGAACGGCTCGGCTTCCTGCCGGGAGACCTGCGCGAGAAGGTCGATCCTTATCTGCGCCCGATCTACGATGCGCTGTACGACCTGATGGACTCGCGGATCGTGGAACGCGCGCTGCAAACCGGCGAGATCGAAATCGCGCCGCTCGCCTTCATGCGCGGGCGTACGCTGACGAACGCCGCGATCATCCTGGACGAAGCGCAGAACACAACATCGATGCAAATGAAGATGTTTCTGACGCGGCTCGGCGAAAACAGCCGCATGATCGTCACCGGCGATCCATCGCAGGTCGATCTGCCGAACGGCCAGCCATCGGGGCTTGCGGAGGCGACCCGGCTGCTCGACGGCGTCGAAGGTGTGGCGCAAGTGAAATTCACCGCCGAAGACGTGATCCGCCACGAGTTGGTGGCGCGGATCGTGGCGGCCTATGAGGGATTGCCGCAACGGCCGGCAACTAAAAAGTCCTGATGTCAACCGCGCATGCTGACAACAGCCGGCCTCCGCAACGAGGCGTCGCCGGCGAAGGAAATTCCGGATCGATGATCTACTCTGCCTCACCTGCAACTGAAATTCTCGTTGTCGCAGAATGCTGGCACGCCGAACCGGGGGCCGAAGCCGTCATCCATCGCGCCGTCGAGGCCGCCGCCGAGATGGTCGATGCTGAAACCGGCGATGCCGAACTCGCGATCATGCTGACCGACGACGCCGGCATCCGCACGCTGAACGCCAACTGGCGCGGAATCGACAAGCCGACCAATGTCCTGTCGTTCCCGGCGTTGCAGCCGACAGGCGTCCCCTCGCCCGACGATGCGCCGCGCATGCTCGGCGACATCGCGATCGCCTACGAGACCATGCGCCGCGAGGCCGACGACGAACAGAAGCCGTTCGATCATCACCTCAGCCATCTCGCGGTTCATGGATTCCTGCATCTCATCGGCTACGATCACGAAACCGATGAAGAGGCGGAGGAAATGGAAGCTCTCGAGCGCAAAATTCTGGCGCAGCTCGGTATTTCCGATCCCTATGCGCCGCAAGAACGGATCACCTGAGTGCCTCCGGAGTCAGATCCCAGCGATAACAAGCCGCCGCAGGACAACCGCAACCTGCCGGTGCCGGTGCGCGATGGCGAGGTGTTGCGTCCGGCCCCAGAGCGCTGGCTGCTGCGGGCGATCCGCTCGCTGTTCGGCTGGAAACCGGGATCGGTGCGCGCCGACCTTCAGGTGGTGCTCGATGCATCGACGCCGGACGAGACCAGTTTCTCCGCCATCGAACGCACGATGCTGCGCAATATTCTCGGCCTGCACGAGCGGCGCATCGCCGACGTCATGATCCATCGCGCCGATATCGTCGCGGTCAAGCGCGAGATTTCGCTCGGCGAACTGATGAGTCTGTTCGAGAGCGCCGCGCATTCGCGCCTCGTTGTTTACAACGAAACGCTCGACGATCCCGAAGGCATCGTTCATATCCGCGATCTGCTGGCGTTCATGACGGCGCGGGCGCGCAACGCGACGCCATCCAAGGCGAAACGCAAGAAGCCACTGCCGGCCGGCCTCGACCTGCGCGCCATCGATCTTGCGCTGCCGCTGAGCGAGGCGAATATCATCCGCAAGCTGCTTTACGTGCCGCCGTCGATGCCGGCGATCGATCTGTTAGCGCAGATGCAGGCAACGCGCATCCATCTGGCGCTCGTGGTCGATGAATATGGCGGCACCGATGGTCTGGTGTCGATCGAGGACATCGTCGAGCAGATCGTCGGCGAAATCGACGACGAACACGACAGTGACGAACCACCCTCTATCGTGCGCCAGACCGACAATACCTTTATCGCCGATGCGCGCGCCAGTCTCGAGGACGTGCGCGCCATGATCGGCGACGAGTTCGTGACCGGTGAAGCGGGCGAGGAAGTCGACACGCTCGGCGGGTTTCTCGTCGCCCACGTCGGCCGCCTCCCGGTGCGGGGCGAAGTCATTTCAGGGCCGGGGCCGTTCGAGATCGAGGTGCTCGACGCCGACCCGCGCCGCGTCAAGCGACTCCGAATCGGCATCCGCAAGGAGCGCCCTGCCGTTCGTCCGCGCGATGCACGGCGGCGCGAAGCCGCGCCGGATGCGACCTCGCAACCCCAAAACGATCCCGTATCCCCTTCACCGCCGGGTGATGGAGGCGAAACATTGTGACCGTCGCACGCAGCATCAGGTCAGCTGGCCTTGCCATTATTTTGTCATGGGGCTGGAAGCGCGCTGCGATTGCGGTTCTCGCAGGCGCGGCATCTTCGCTTGCAATGGAGCCGTTCAATGCCTGGCCCGTGTTGTTCATCACGTTTCCGATCGCGATCTGGCTGATCGACGGCGCGGGCGCGGGCCGCCTTGGCGGTGTGCCCGCCGCGGCCCTCACAGGATGGCTGTTCGGCCTCGGCTATTTCATTCCGGGGCTGTACTGGATCGGCAACGCCTTTCTGGTCGATGCGCAGACCTTCGCATGGCTGATGCCGTTCGCCGTCGTCGGCCTGCCGGCCTACCTCGCGCTGTTCACGGCGCTTGGCTTCGCGCTGGCGCGGCTGATCTGGACCAGGGACGCATCGCGCGTTCTCGCGCTCGCCGCCGCACTCACGATCGGCGAGTGGCTGCGCGGCCATGTCCTGACCGGCTTTCCGTGGAATGCATTCGGCTACGCGCTGACAGAGCCGCTGGCGCTGGCGCAGACCGCGTCGCTGATCGGACTGTGGGGCATGACGTTTCTCAGCATCGCGATCTTCGGAAGCCCCGCGGTTCTGATCGACGGACCCAGCCGGAGCCGCAGGTCCTGGATGGCACCGGTCATAGGCCTCGTGCTGCTCGTCGCCATGGGCGTCTACGGAGCCGTGAGACTGTCTCTTCATCCGACGGAATTCGCCGACAAGGTCAAGCTGCGGATCATGCAGCCCAACCTGGAGCAGGATGCGCGGTTCAACTACGCCGCCAAAGCCGAGGTGATGCGGAAATATCTGTCGCTCTCCGACCGCTCCACCGGACCGAATTCAACCGGCGTGCGCGACGCGACCATCCTGATCTGGCCGGAATCGGCGTTCCCGTTTTTCCTCGCCCGCGAAGCCGACGCCATGGCGCAGATCGCCGATCTCCTGCCGAAGGGCACGATCCTCATCACCGGCTCGGTTCGCGCGCCCGACCAGCCGCCGGGCACCCGGATCACCCGCGCCTACAATTCGATTTACGTGATCGACCATGACGGCAGTATCCTGGCGACGTACGACAAGCTCCACCTGGTGCCGTTTGGCGAGTTCCTGCCGTTCCAGGATCTCATGGAAAAGCTGGGCTTTGTTCAGCTCACCAAGGTTCAGGGCGGCTTCATTCCGGGGACGCGGCGCCGGACCATCGAGTTGCCCAACGCGCCGCCGGTCTTGCCGCTGATCTGTTACGAAGCGATCTTCCCCGACGATATCGAAACCCGCGGCGAACGGCCCGGCTGGATCGTCAACCTCACCAATGACGGCTGGTTCGGGATCAGCACGGGTCCGTATCAGCACCTCCAGCAAGCACGGCTGCGCGCGATCGAGGAAGGGCTTCCGCTCGTGCGGGCCGCGAACACGGGTATCTCGGCGGTCATCGATTCCGTTGGGCGTATCGTCACACGACTCGATCTCGGAGCGGAAGGCGTGCTCGATTCCCGTCTGCCTTCCGCGATTCCGCCAACACCCTATGTCCGCGCGGGCGATATTCCCGCGGCGATCATCGTCGCCATCGCACTCATTTTCGTCATTCGGCGCCGCCGCTAAAACGGCTTCCGGTTTTCAGACGATATAACCGAAATGAATAGGTTAATAACGAACAGTGCTCGATTCGCACGTTCGATATAATTCGTGTAACGATTCGGTCGATTGATGATGACCCGGTTTGTAACGATTCCAAATTAACCGCGATTTTTTATCAAGCCTCAGAACTGAATTTGACGATCATGGCACCGGGACATATCCGCTCCGTGCAGACAGATCGAGGAGGCCACCGAGATGTCGACCAAAGCGCCCAATCCTGTTGACAAATATGTCGGCAGCCGTGTGCGCATGCGCCGCATCATGCTGGGCATGAGTCAGGAAAAACTCGGTGAGGCTCTCGGACTGACCTTTCAGCAGGTTCAGAAATACGAGAAGGGGACCAATCGCGTCGGCGCCAGCCGCATCCAGCAGATTTCCGAAATCCTGCAGGTGCCCGTCTCATTTCTGTTCGAAGGCGGCCCTGGCGGGGGCATCGCCAAGGCCGACGGTTTGAGCGAGGCGCCGTCCCCCGCTTACGTTTCCGATTTTCTTGCTACCTCCGAAGGTCTGGCGCTGACCCGCGCGTTCACGCGCATCAGCGACGCCAAGCTCCGCCGCAGCATCGTCGACATGGTCGAACAGATCGCGGCACGCGAGGCGCCCGATCGCCGCTAGCGATCAGCGCTCGCAGACCGCTGCCCTTCCCGCGTTTCCGATCAGCACCAATCAGCGCCTATTGATCCGCGATGACTTGATCCCGGTGTAAAACGGGTATCCAGTCCGCTCCACCGGCTTGCCGGTTTCCTGCTCCAACGAACAGAAGACCCGATATCATGAGCGACACGCCGATCACCGCCGATCCATTCGATTGCGCGGACATTCTGGATGGCATCCGCCGCTGGGTCGAAATCGAAACACCGACCGATGTGCCGGAGCAGGTCAACAAGCTCGTGACAATGGTGGCGGACGGCTACCGCGATCTGCCCGTGTCGCTGGAACGCATTCCCGGCAAGGACGGCCGCGGCGACCATCTCGTGGTACGCTCGGCGTGGGGACAGGATGCGCCGGGAATTCTCATTCTGAGCCACCTCGATACGGTTCACCCCATGGGGTTCATCACGCGGCTCCCCTTCAAGGTCGAAGGCGACAGTGCATTCGGCCCGGGTATTTATGACATGAAGGGTGGCGCTTACATCGCCTTCCGCGCATTCCGCCAGATCTGTGCCGCACCGGAACGTTCGCCGCTCGGCATCACGCACCTTTACGTTTCCGATGAAGAAATCGGCAGCCCGACCTCGCGTACGCTGATCGAAGCCGAGGGCCGCAAGGCCAAGTATGTATTGGTGACCGAACCCGCGCGCGATGGCGGCAGGGTCGTCACCGGACGCAAGGGCGTGGCGCGCTTCGAAGTCTTCGTCAAGGGTGTACCGTCGCATGCCGGTTCGCGGCCGCAGGACGGCCGCAGTGCGATCCGCGAACTCGGCAACGTCATCCAGACGCTGGAGGCCATGAACGATCCTGCACACGGCATCACCGTCAACGTCGGCGTGGTCAGGGGCGGCACCAAGCCAAACGTAATACCGGAAGAAGCCTATGCGGAGGTCGATATGCGCGTTCCGACGCTGGCGGACGCGGACGACCTCGTGCCCAGGATTCTCGGCCTGTCGTCACGCACCGAGGGCGTCACCGTGAAAGTAATCGGGGAGCTCAATCGGCCGCCTTACGAAAAGCGCAACGCCGGCGCGGCACTTTTCGAGCACGCGAAAACGCTTGCTGCGGAGATCGGGTTCGACCTCATTGATACTGCCAGCGGCGGCGGGTCCGATGGAAACTTCACCGCGCCGCATACGGCGACGCTTGACGGCCTCGGCGTCGATGGCCTCGGCGCGCATACGCATTACGAGCAGATGTTCGTCTCTTCGATCGTGCCGCGGGCACGGCTGTTGCACCGCCTGTACCAGACGCTGCGATGATGACGGCCGCTTCCGATCCGCACAACCCGCGACATCCCGCGGCCGATGACGATGCACCGCATCGCCACGAAGCGGGCCGCGATGCCGGCCAAGGCTCGTTCTTCGGACGGCGCAAAGGTCACAAGCTGCGCCCGCACCAGATCGACCTCATCGCGCATCTGCTGCCCCGCCTCAGCCTCGAACTCGGCGATCCCCGGCCAACCGATCTCAAAACACTGTTCGACCAGCCGGTCGAGAATGTCCGCGTCGAGATCGGATTCGGCGGCGGCGAGCATCTTGTGGCGGAGGCGCTGGCGTTTCCGAACGTCGGCTTCATCGGCTGTGAACCCTACGTCAATGGCATGGCCAAAATCCTCACGCAGATCGAGGCGCATAATATCGGCAATATCCGCCTGCTCGCCGGCGACGCATCGGAGCTGCTCGCGTGGCTCCCGCCGCACTCGCTGTCGCGGATCGATCTGATCCATCCGGATCCGTGGCCGAAGCGCCGCCACTGGAAACGCCGTTTCGTCCAGGATGCGACGGTGGCCGCGATCGCTCGCGTGCTGAAGCCCGGCGGGGAATTCCGCTTCGTCTGCGATATCCCGGACTATGTTGCCTGGACGCTTGCGCATCTGCTGCGCTCGCCGCATTTCACATGGCTGGCGGAGCGCGCGGACGACTGGCGCAAGCCGTGGGAGAATTACACGATGACGCGCTACGGGCGGAAGGCTGCGCGCGAAGGCCGCAGTGCGACGTATTTGAGATTTCGGCGCATAGACCGTTCGCCATGAGATCTGCCGTCACCCTGAGAACCTGACTGAAAACCCGCTTTTTTGGATAACCGTCCAACAAGAAAGCCGTCATACTCCGCGAAAGCGGAGTATCCAGTATTCAAATTGCTTCGGTTTTCCTTCACGCCCGCCGCGATTACTGAATCGTCCGCATTCGCCGACGATGACGCTTCATTTGCGGTCAGCCTCTGAGGATGACGCTCTATAAGCCGGAGCCCTCTACGACCGCGCCGCTTCGCGTGCCTTCTTCGCGTCGGTCGCTTCCCACACCATGCGCTTGCCGCGTTCGCGGCCGAGCAGTTCGATCGGATCGCGGTTGTCGATGTGGCCGAACTGCCCTTTATAAACGCTATAGCCGCAGAGTTCCTGAAGACGGCGCGGCATGCGCTGTGCGGTTTCGCGAGGAATACCGAGTTGCAGGTTTTCCTGCTGCCGCATCCAGCCCCAGCAATAGGCGCAGGAAAACGCAAACCGCCTGCCGTCGCTGGTGTTGGCGCCGCCGCCGTGCCAGAGCGCGCTGTCGAACAGCATGACGCTGCCAGCCGGCATGGTTGCCAGTTCCGCCTCGTACTCCTTGCCGTAGTCCGGAGAGCGATCGTATTTGTGACTGCCCGGCACAATGCGGGTTGCGCCATTATGCGCAGTGAAATCCGACAACGCCCAGATCGCATTCACGGTGATTGGAATGTGCGGCCGCGCCAGTGGAATGAGCTGAGTGTCCTCGTGGATCGGTTGAGCGTCCTGGCCCGGCCCCAGCACGAGCGAACAGAACGACGACAGCAGACACTCCTTGTCCAGGACGCGCTCCACCACCGGCAGCACGTTTTCGTGCAGCGGCACGTCCCAGAAGGCGTCGTCGTAGGTCAGCAGATTGTTGATGCGAACGGTCTTGAAGCCTTCGAACGAGGTCTTGGCATAGCCGAGATTGTGATCGCGCTCGATCCGCAGCAGCGCGCTTTTCAGGCCCTCGACCAGCGCCGGATCGGCGGCATGTTCGATCACTGTGAAACCATCATCGCGAATGCGATCGGCATGGCCCTGAATATCGGTCTCGCTCAACATGTCCGTCTCCCGCCGCGCTGTCTCGCGCCTGACGGCCAGCTTAGACGGGATCGTGGCGGCGTGTCAGCCATCGAAATGACGCAGCGAACGCCGTTTCTGCCGCTGATCCCGCAATCAGGCTGACTGACGTGTTTTCCAGAAATCCATCACACGCTGCGCGGTCGAGGGCACCAGGCGCTCGAAGTTCACCCGCGTCATCTCGATATCCGTGACTGACGGCACGCGATTCCGCCCCAGGCGCAGCAGGATCAGGGCGCGAACGGTTGCCCACTCCAGACCGAGCGACTTGCCCATGATCAGGATGGGATCGTGGCGCTCTCCCATCATGAGAGTCTCGACCGTTGAAATCCGGACGCCCGACATCGCCGAGAGCATGGCGACCGACTCTTCGTAATTGTGCGCTTTAGCGATTTCCAGCAGCGACGCCTCATGCAACCCGTTGGCCTGGTGACGCGAGATAACCGCGCGCTGGGCCGCCGAAAAGTCGCGGCCGGGAACGACGCGCTTCGAGCCGCCGACAATCGAGATCATCGTCTTGTTGATCGCTGCTTTTCTGGCGGGATTCGCTGCCTCGAACAACCGGCGGCGGACAATATCGACCGAGCAGGCGAGAAGGCTTTCCAGCGACGCCGGCGAGATATCTTCCCGCTGCCCCACCGTAAGCGCGAGAATTCCGTCATCGCCGGCGCGCTTGATCAGACCGGCATAACCCTTTGACGAAAAGAGCGCACCCCCATTGCCTGCAACGCTGCGAACAACCTCACGGTCGCCGCGGCTCACGATCACATCGGTCAGATCGGTAGACAGACTTGGGCGGCCTGAAATTGCCAGCAGGTGACCCTGACCCTTTGCGCGCGCAATACCCATCAGTGTCGGTTCATCGATCACCGGCGAATGACGCAGCAGCGGTCCCGCGATTGCGACCTCGTCCGCGCGGACCAATTGCTTGACCAGCGTCGGCGGAGCATTGGGAACGGCAGCCAGCCGCTCTGCCAGTTCAGCCCGCGCACTTATTCCGGTCTCCGGCACCAGTCCGGTCAAAATGCCGTCGAACAGATCGACGTGCTCGGGCTGGAAACGACCGGCGCCCTGCACAAACAGTTCGGAGATTTGCCGGATCGCCTTCGCACGGCGCTGTGGATCGCCGCGTTCGACGATCTCATCAAGTCCGGGGATCAGCGAGGTGGCGGCTGGCATACAACACACGCAAAACGGGAAAAGACTTAGCGCAACTTAGTTCCCCCTGATGAAGGAAGGGTTAGCTCAAAATCCACAGCGGCCGACGCAACGAAATCGGCTGTTCGCGCTTCACGGCCCTTGCCGGTAGGTCCGAAAACGGCTATATCCGCCGTAACTTATGGTTTCTCATACGATCCGTATTGAGAGTGGGCCCCTCGGGACCCGCTCTTTTTTATTACCTGAATGGACCCACTTCGCATCGCGAATTCGGGCTCTCGGGTGATAACCGCCGGATCGGATAGAGATATTCGCCCCGGCCCAACCCCACGACTGTCAGACCGACCTTGACCCTGGACATGACGACCGATCCTGTTGCCCAACACCCGGACCACGAGCTGCTCGATGAGCCGCGTCTGGTGGTCGAGCCGGGTGTGGCCGCGCGCGTATCGACGGTTGTCGGTCCGGTCTTGCAAGGAATGGGCTACCGCCTGGTCCGGATCAAGATATCCGGCGAATTGGGTTGTACCGTCCAGATCATGGCCGAACGGCCGGATGGGTCGATGCGGATCGAGGATTGTGAGGCGATCTCACGGGCATTGTCTCCCGTGTTGGATATCGCCGACCCG
>JAFEFK010000348.1 GCA_018240625.1 Pseudomonadota bacterium | reverse complement strand
CGCGTCCGCCGAGGAACCGATCGATCGAAATCTGGTTCGCAAGCACGCGCTGGCCTATCAAGCCTTGCATCATTGCGATCTGGAAACGGCGTCGCTGCGCGTGTTCGGTAACGCCGACGGCGCTTATGGATCGAACGTCAATCATCTCGTGGAGAACGGCCGTTGGGACGATGAGGACGAACTTGCGGAGACGTATACGCGCCGCAAGAGCTTTGCTTATGGTCTTAAAGGGCAACCGGTGCAGCAGTCGGCGCTGCTGAAGAGCGCGCTCGCCACTGTCGACCTCGCTTACCAGAATCTGGACTCCGTCGAACTCGGCGTCACCACCGTTGATCACTACTTCGACACGCTGGGCGGGATCAGTCGGGCGGTGCGTATCGCGAGGGGCGGTGAATCCGCTCCGGTCTACATCGGCGATCAAACCCGCGGTGCGGGTACGGTTCGTACATTGTCGGAGCAAGTCGCGCTGGAGACCCGCACCAGGATGCTTAATCCGAAATGGTACGAGGGCATGCTCAAGCACGGCTATGAGGGCGTTCGCCAGATCGAGGAGCACGTCACCAACACCATGGGCTGGTCGGCAACGACGGGCGAAGTCGCGCCATGGGTCTATCGGCAGCTCACCGAGACTTTCATGCTCGATCCCGAAATGCGCGAGCGCATGGCGTCACTCAATCCGGTGGCTTCCGCCAAAGTCGCTAATCGCCTGATCGAAGCTCACGAACGCAAATATTGGTCGCCGGATCCGGACATGCTCGATGTCCTGCGCAAGGCCGGTGAAGAGCTCGAAGATCGCCTTGAAGGCGTGGGAGTTGCCGCATGAATATCCAAACTCCGCTGCCATCCGCGCTCGAGGGCCATCTGAAGCTAAAGGCGCTGTCGCGTTGCGGCGATGGCGAAGGCAGCGTGCAGGTTCAGCTCGATCCCAAGCTCAAGATCGGCACCGCCAAGGTGTTTTCCGTCTATGGCAAGGGCGGTATCGGTAAGAGCACGACCTCGTCGAATCTGTCGGTGGCGTTCTCAAAGCTCGGCAAGCGCGTGCTGCAGATCGGCTGCGATCCCAAGCACGACTCGACGTTCACGCTGACCAAGCGCCTGGTGCCGACGGTCATCGATGTGCTGGAATCCGTCAACTTCCACGCCGAAGAGTTGAGGCCGGAAGACTTTGTATTCCAGGGTTACAACGGCGTGATGTGCCTGGAGGCCGGCGGTCCGCCGGCGGGTACCGGTTGCGGCGGCTATGTAGTCGGCCAGACCGTGAAGCTTCTCAAAGAGCATCATCTGCTCGAGGACACCGATGTCGTGATCTTCGACGTGCTGGGCGACGTCGTGTGCGGTGGCTTCGCCGCTCCGCTGCAGCATTCGGATCGGGCGCTGATTGTCGCCGCCAACGATTTCGACTCCATTTTTGCAATGAACCGCATCGTGGCTGCGATCGAAGCTAAGTCGAAAAATTATGGCGTACGGCTTGGCGGCGTGATTGCCAATCGCAGCGAGGACACCGATCAGATCGATCGCTACAGCGAGCAGGCGGGCTTGCGCCGCGTCGCGCATTTCCCCGATCTCGACATCATCCGCAAGAGCCGGCTGAAGAAATCGACGCTGTTCGAGATGGACCCGACGCCGGAACTGGTGGCGGTTCAGGACGAATACATGCGGCTGGCGACAGAGTTGTGGGACGGCAAGATCGAGCCGTCGCCCGGCAAGCCGCTCAAGGACCGTGAAATCTTTGATCTGTTGGGGTTCGACTGATGTCTGTGGCCAGCTATCTCGAACGGCGTGGAGAACTTCAGACGTATTTCGACCGTACCGCGGTCGATGCCTGGGCCCGATTGACCTCCGATGCGCCGGTCGGTCGTATCCGGGCGACGGTGCGCGCGGGTCGCGACGAGATGCGCAACACACTGCTGTCGTGGCTGCCCGCGAACATGAGCGGTGCACGGTTGCTGGACGCCGGCTGCGGCACCGGCGCGCTGTCGATCGAGGCGGCGCGGCGCGGCGCCTGTGTGGTCGCCGTTGATTTGTCGCCCAAGCTGATATCGGTGGCGCGCGAACGCATTCCGGCCGATCTCGACGTCTCCATCATCGAATTCAAGTCGGGCGACATGCTCGACCCGAAGCTCGGGCGCTTCGATTTCGTTGTCGCGATGGATTCGCTGATTCATTACCGGTCCGCCGATATCTGCCGGATCATGGCAGGCCTGGCCGAGCGAACCAATGAGGCGATGCTGGTCACGTTCGCCCCGAAAACTCCGGCTCTTGCGGTGATGCATGCCGTGGGCCGACTTTTTCCGCACCGCGATCGCGCACCCGCGATCGAGCCGGTGGCCGAACAAAAACTGCGCCGGCTGTTGCTGTCGGACGAGGGTCTCGAGCGCTGGCAGCTTGGCCGCAGTCACCGGGTTGCGAGCGGCTTCTACAAATCACAGGCCTTGGAGATGATTCCCCGATGACCCGGATTGCGGAGACATTTGCGAAAGGCTGGATGCGACTCGGGACCCGCTTCCTTCCCTTTGCGGACGCGGCGACAAAGGAGCTCCCGCTCGGGCGGCTGCTGCGACTGTCGCTGTTCCAGGTGTCGACCGGAATTTCGATCGTGTTGCTCAACGGAACGCTGAACCGGGTCATGATCGTCGAGCTCGGCGTGTCGACGCTGCTGGTGTCGCTAATGGTCTCGTTGCCACTGGTGTTCGCGCCGTTCCGGGTGCTGATCGGCTTCAAGTCCGACAATCACCGGTCGGTGCTGGGGTGGCGGCGCGTACCGTATATCTGGATGGGTACGCTGGTGCAGTTCGGCGGGTTTGCCATCCTGCCGTTCGCGTTGCTGGTGCTGTCGGGCACCGGAGAATATCCGGCGGTGTACGGACAGTTCGGTGCGGCGTTGGCGTTCCTGCTGATCGGTGCGGGCATGCATACCGCACAGACGGCGGGTCTCGCGTTGGCGACGGATCTGGCGCCGGTCGAAGCGCGGCCGCGCGTGGTCGCATTTCTCTATGTGATGCTGCTGTTCGGCATGGCCGGTAGCGCGCTGATCTTCAGCGAGCTGTTGCGCAACTTCAACGAAATTCATCTGATTCAGGTGATCCAGGGCGTTGCCGTCACTCAATTGCTGCTCAATATTGCAGCGCTCTGGAAGCAGGAAGCGCGTAATCCGTCGCTGACGTCGGCCACCCGCGAGCGGCCGGAGTTTCATCAATCATGGGCCAAGTTTCGTAACGCGGGCGGATCGGTTCGCGTCCTGGTCGCGCTGGCGCTGGGAACGTCGGCGTTCTCTATGCAGGACATTCTGCTCGAACCGTACGGTGCCCAGATTCTGAAACTCACGGTCGGCCAGACCACGGCGCTCACCGCATTCTTTGCGCTGGGTACGCTGGCCGGTTTTGGCTTGGCCGCACGGTCGCTCGAGCGGAACGCTGACCCTTATCGTCTCGCGGGATTCGGCGCGGTGGCCGGCGTGTTTGCATTCGCGGCGGTGATTTTTTCTGCGCCTCTAAGTTCTGTGCTGCTGTTCCGGATCGGTACCACACTGATCGGCTTTGGCGGCGGATTGTTCGCGGCGGGGACGCTGACGGCCGCGATGGCGCTGGCACGGGATGGCGAGGCCGGATTGGCACTCGGCACCTGGGGCGCCGTGCAGGCGACTGCCGCGGGAACTGGAATTGCAATCGGCGGCGGCCTGCGCGACGCGGTATCGTCGCTGGCCGGGAGCGGCGCGCTCGGCCGCGCGCTCACCGATCCATCGACCGGTTACAGCGTCGTCTATCACATCGAAATCGCGTTGTTGTTCGCCACCCTGGTTGCGATCGGTCCGCTCGTGCGCACGGTACGAACTGGCTTCTCCCAGCCGTCATCCAAATTCGGCCTGGCTGAATTTCCAGGTTAGTCAACGAGAGGGAGGTCTCTCATGCAAGACGGTGCATATTTAGACGTAGCTCAGGTCACGCTCTATGTGTTCTGGATCTTTTTCGGATGCTTGATCTATTACCTTCGCCGCGAAGACAAGCGTGAGGGATACCCCCTCGACTCCACGGGATTGTCGGGCGGGGTGGTGCACGGCTTCCCCAGGATGCCGAATCCGAAAACCTATCTGCTGTCCAACGGGCACACCGCGACGCTGCCAAACCACAAGAACGACCGCCGCGACGTCGCTCTTGCGCCGATGGCCCCGTGGCCAGGCGCGCCGTTGGAACCGACCGGCAATCCGATGCTCGATGGCGTCGGGCCAGGGTCTTACGCGGATCGTGAGGACGTTCCCGAACTCAACATCGACAAAGTGCCCTGCATCGTTCCGATGCGGCTGGCGGTGGGCACGTATCTGGAATCCCGCGATCCAGATCCGCGCGGCATGAAGGTGATGGGCGCGGACAGTGAGCCCGGCGGCATCATAACGGACGTCTGGGTGGATCGTGCCGAGGCCTTGATCCGTTATCTCGAGGTCGAGGTTACGACGTCCGCAGGCCCGAGGCGCGTGCTGTTGCCGCTGCCGTTTGCGAAAATCGACGGCCGGCGCAAGCGAGTCTGGGTCAACGCGATTCTCGGCAGCCAGTTTGCCGATGTCCCGGCTACCAAGAGCCTCGATCAGGTGACCAAGCTCGAGGAAGACCGCATCGTCGGTTACTACGGCGCCGGCACGCTTTATGCCACGCCCGCACGCCAGGAGCCTCTGCTGTGAAACAGGATTTCAATCAGTTCAAAGAACTGCCGGCACCGTTGCCGGTTGGCGAGCGCGTAATCTGGCAGGGCAAGCCTTCGTTCAAGGGACTTGCGCTGCGCTCGTTCCACATCCGCGAGGTCGGGATCTATTTTGGCGTCCTGATGGCGTGGAAGCTGTGGTCGGGCTGGTCGAACGGCGCATCATCGGGGGAAACCGCGACCGCTATCCTCTGGCTGGCCGCGCCGGCCGTCAGCGCCGTCGCAGTCCTCGCCGGTCTCGCGTGGCTGTTTCGCCGCGCGGCCTGCTACACCATCACGACCAAGCGGGTGTTGTTTCAGTTCGGCGTGGCGCTGCCAATGACGATGAACATCCCGCTGAGCAAGATCGCGAGCGCTGCGCTGAAGACCTATAGCGACGGTTCGGGCGATATTCCTTTGGGACTCTCCGACTCCAAACGCGTGTCGTACATTCTGCTGTGGCCGCATGTCCGCCCGTGGCGGCTTCGCAACCCCGAGCCCATGCTTCGCGCCTTGCCGGATGCCGCGGTTGCCGCGGCTCGGCTTTCGGAAGTCCTGACGGGGCAATCCGGTCCTGCTGCGATCGCGCTGCCGCAATCGGCCGGTCGCGGTCTGATGCCGGACGCGGTTGCCATTCCCCCGTCGACGGTCGCAGCCTGATTGGAGAAGCGTCATGAGCCAGGCCATTCAAGAACCGGTCGTTCCCAAAGGCGGCGTGCTCGCAGCAGCCGCGCTTGTGTTATTTTCCCTTGCGGCCGTTACCACGGTGCGGTTGACCGGGATCGGCGAAGTCCACATGACGCTTCCGGCGGCCGTTCAAAGCCGCGACCTTCAATTCGCGGATGGCAATAACGGAACGGTGCTGGTGTACGACGCGCGCGACCATCAACTGGTGGATACGCTGGCGCCTGGCAGCAACGGCTTCATTCGTGTGGTGATGCGCGGGCTCGCGCGCGAACGACGGCTCGGCGATATCGGAGCGCAGCCTCCGTTCAGACTGACCCGCTATGCCGGTGGCCAGCTTACGCTCACGGACACCTCGACCGGCAAGCAGATCGATCTGGGTGCGTTCGGATCGGCCAATACCGAGGCCTTTGCTCGGCTCATGAACCTGCATGGCGGTGCCACATGACAATGGTCTGGATGAATTCACCCAAATCGTTCGATGTGCCCTGCACCGTGGAGATCGAGCAGACTTCCGAGACGCTGCACGCCCATGTCGTGCTCGACGGCGACATCGACATTCGGCCGGGCGATGAAGTTCGGGTTCGCGATGCCCCGACACATGTGGCATTCGGCGAGCGTCTGGTGGTGCGGCGGACCGCGACGGTGGTTCGCGCCGGACCGCTCGACCGGTTGCGCGCGCGGCTCGAAGGTTATCTTGAATTGACAGAGCTCTACGAAGTCAGTTTTTCGGATGGGAGAGCATCATGATTCCGATGGAAGGTGGCACCCAAGGCAGTTTGAAGCCGAGCACGCGCGCGAGCATCAAAGGCAGCGCCGAAAGTATGGAACGGGCGTGCGAGGACACGATCCTCAGTCCGCGTTTCTATACCACCGATTTTGAGGCAATGGACCGTCTCGATGTCGGCCTGGTGCGCTCGGAATGGAATGCCGTGATCCGGGAGCTGCGCGCGGACCACAACAAATCGCATTTCGTCAAGACGGATGAATTCAAGAACGATCTGGAATCGCTCCCGCCCGAACTACGCAAGGAGTTCAAGGATTTTCTGGTGAGCTCGCTGACGGCTGAGTTCTCCGGCTGCGTGCTTTACGCGGAAATCAAGAAGCGCATCAAGAACGAGGATATCCAGGAACTGTTCAGTTACATGAGCCGCGACGAGGCGCGTCATGCCGGGTTCATCAATGAAATCCTGAAGGATCACGGCATCGGTGTCGATCTCTCGTTCCTCACCAAGGTGAAGAAGTATACCTACTTCCGGCCGAAGTTCATCTTCTACGCGACCTATCTGTCGGAGAAGATCGGCTACGCTCGCTACATCACGATCTTTCGGCAGATGGAACGCCATCCCGAGCGCCAGTTTCATCCGATCTTCCAGTGGTTCGAATTGTGGTGCAACGACGAATTTCGCCATGGCGAAGCCTTTGCGCTTCTGCTGCGCGCCGATCCTTCGCTGCTGCGCGGAATAAACAAACTCTGGATACGGTTTTTCCTGCTTGCGGTATTCGCCACCATGTACGTGCGCGATCACATGCGGCCGGCGTTCCATGAAGCGCTCGGAATGGATCCGACCGACTACGACATGCAAGTGTTCCGCATCACCTCGGAGATCTCAAAACAGGTATTTCCGGTGGTGCTGAACCTGGACGACCCACGCTTCGTTGCCAACATGGAACGCCTCAGGCGTATTGCCGAGGCGATCGCCGACGCCCGCGCCAAAGGCGGCGTGATCTCGAAAGTGAAACGTGCCGGGCTCGCGGCGGGGGCGGCCCTGACCTTTGCGCGGCTTTTTCTATTGCCGACGCGGCCGAATCCCTTGCCGCGCGACATCTGTCTGCAGCCGGCGTGGTGAGGAGCGCGCGTCATGGCCTCGTACACGGTCCCTCCAGTCTACGCTGCCTTCATATGGTGGTTTAGCACGGGGGCCGTGTTGTTGCTGGTCGGATGCGCCAGGCGTTTCGTCCCGTTAAAGGTTACGATCGCCGCTTTCCTGGTGGCGGGATCGTTATGCGGTCTGGCCTTCAGCGCGGACGATGCCAGTATCGG
>JAFEFK010000347.1 GCA_018240625.1 Pseudomonadota bacterium | reverse complement strand
TCACCGCTGACAGAGCCAAACGCAACCCATTTTTGATCGAAAATCCTCGGAGGCGAAAAATGATTCGGCGCGCCAAAAGGATCAATGCATGGCGACATCCATTCGGCGTGTGAACCGCCTCAGGTATTGCCGTCCTGCGTACGGATTTGGTCCAGCAAGAACTGGAGCCGGGGCGGCAGCTCGGACTCATCCGGAAGCGTATCGGTGCGCAGGCGTTCTCCGATCGCTTGGCACACTGACCTGCCGGTCGCGGCATCAATGCGATCAGCGTTTTCAGCAATTTGGTCAGGCATTCCTCAAGTCCATTTTCCGTTCCACGCATGAATCAAGTCATAAAGCGGCAAATTGTTTCCGAGATATGCACAACTCCGGACGCGATCCGCAAGCTCGAAACGCTGCGATCGACGGAAACCGGTTGCGTTGGTGCACGAAGCCTGAATCGCAAAACCCCGGCCGGAGCCGGGGTTTTGATGTCGGGACTTGCGTCGGCCTCAGTAACAGCGGTTGACGAGGCGCCACCGCGGTCCCCACGGAGTGGGCACCACGCGGCGCACGTAGCAACCGCCATAACCATAGACCGGGCCGCCGACGACGAAGCGCGGGCCGCCCCATCCGTGATGCCAGCCACCGTGCCAACCGTGATGCCAGCCGCCGCCCCAGGCGGACGCCGAGGTGGGGGCCAATGCAGCCGCGCCAAGCGACGCAGCCGCGACGGTGGCAAGTGCGATTTTGCGTAACATCGTGCTCTCCTTTGGGTTCGGGCGCGAAGGCGCCGGGGTGAATGTCCGCCGTCTGGGTTCGAAGACGCTCAAACGGACATGTTCAGTCCTCGTAGACTACGCGTGGAAACCTGAACGGGTCCGTGACGGTGCTTGCAGAATTCGTTAATGAGCATGAAATCGCGGTAAGTTTGGCGTCCGTTCGACGCCGTGTTACCGCCGGTGGATGCATTGAGCGCGCTTGCCGTTGCCGCTACGCGCCGATATAAGCGCCGCAATCTCCCATTTTCGCTAAATCAAGGATGGTATCATGGCGATTGAACGCACCTTTTCGATTATCAAACCGGATGCGACCACGCGAAATCTGACCGGCGCGATAAATGCCCTGATCGAAAAGGCCGGGCTTCGGATCGTTGCGCAAAAGCGCATCCGCATGTCCCGTGAGCAGGCCGAGACGTTTTACGCCGTTCACAAGGCGCGTCCGTTTTTCGGCGAGCTCGTTGATTTCATGATCTCGGCCCCGGTGGTCGTTCAGGTACTCGAGGGCGAGAACGCCGTGCTCAAGCATCGCGAGATCATGGGCGCGACCGATCCGTCCAAGGCAGCCGACGGCACCATTCGCAAGCTGCATGCGAAGTCGGTCGGCGAAAACTCCGTTCACGGATCCGACGCGGCAGAAACCGCTGCCATCGAAATCGCCCAATTCTTCTCAGGCAACGAGATCGTCGGCTAAGCTGCGGACTCGCCTCACGGGATGTGAGCTGGGTCAACCGTCGGCGGGAGAGGGCAGTGAATTGGTTGCAGATATTCAGTTCTGATAGCCTCGCTGCCTTTGCGGCCGGATTCCTGGCCGATCTGCACAAGCCCGCGTTCTGGCTCGCCGTCGGCAAGATCATCTGGATCAACGTCCTGCTGTCGGGCGACAACGCGCTCGTGATCGCAATGGCTTGCCGTGGCCTGCAGCCTCGGCAGCGGCTCTGGGGAATGGTCATCGGCGCCGGCATCGCCGTCGTGCTGCTGATCG
>JAFEFK010000346.1 GCA_018240625.1 Pseudomonadota bacterium | reverse complement strand
GGCCAATATCGATGGCGCCGACAAGGCGGAGCTGGTCATCGATCCGCTGATCGACGGCGTTACGGGCGCGCAATCCGTCGCCACCCAGGTGATGGAGCGCCGCATCGTCGATCTCGTCCGCGCCAAATATCACAAATTCGAGGTCGGCAAATTCACGACTGCGACGATTGCGAAATCGCCGATCGTGCTGATCGGAACCTTCACGCTGATCAACAACGCCGGTCAGGCAGGCGGGCCGCGCGATGCCTATCGGATCTGCCTTGCGCTCGCCGATCTGAAATCGAAAAAGATCATTTCGAAGGGCGTCGCGCGCGCGAAGCCGGAGGGCGTGGACTCGACGCCGACGGCCTATTTCGTCGACAGCCCCGTCTCCGCGAAGGACGCCGCCGTCGATTCCTACATCAAGTCGTGTCAGGGAACGAAGCCGGGAGATCCGATCGACCAAGTTTACACCGACCGCATTCTGTCGGCGGCGCTGATTGCCGATGCGATCGTATCCTACGACAGCAAGCATTACCGGGACGCGCTCGAGCTTTATCAGAATGCCATGAAGACGCCGGGCGGCGACCAGTTGCGCGCGCGTAATGGCATCTATCTCTCCAACTGGAAACTGCATCGCTATCAGGCGGCCGCGGAAGCATTCGGCCACGTGCTGGATTACGGCCTCGCCAATAATCGGCTGGCGGTGAAATTCCTTTTCCGCCCCGGCTCAACGCAGTTGTCTGACGGCGGACCTGCGCCTTATTCGATGTGGATCAAGGAAATCGCGCTGCGTGGCGAAAAGTCAAACGCCTGCCTTGAAGTCGTCGGCCACACAAGTCCGACCGGTCCGGAGCCGCTCAACAAACGCTTGTCCATCCTTCGCGCCGAAACGGTCAAGGAACGTATCCAGAGCCAGGTGCCGGCGCTCGCCAAGCGAATGATTGCCACCGGCGTCGGATCGGCAGAAACCCTGATCGGCAACGGCAAGGACGACGCCAGCGATGCGCTCGACCGACGCGTCGAGTTCAAGGTGATCCCGAGCTGCACCAGCTGACGGGGCGCTTGACCCAGCCGTGTTGCCGGATCGGCAGCACGGCCTGCGCGTCAGCTCTCGCTGATGCGATATCCGATCCCCGGCTCGGTGAGGATGATACGCGGATCGTCGATTTTGTCTTCGATCTTCTGCCGCAACTGGCCGATATAGACCCGCAGATACTGCGTATCGGCGGTATGCGCGACACCCCAGACTGCGGCAAGAATTTGCCGGTGCGTCAGAACACGCCCGGCATTTCTTGCAAGAAACGACAGCAATTCGAATTCCTTCGGAGTCAATTTCAATTCGGCCCCCGCACGCGTCACGCGGTGCCTCACAGCGTCCACTTCGAGATCGCCAACTCGCAGCGACGGTGTCTCCGCCTTGCGCTGTATGCGATGCCGCAACGCGGTGCGCATCCGTGCCATCAGCTCGCCGACATTGAAGGGCTTGTTGACGTAGTCATCGGCGCCGAGGTCCAGCGACTCGATCTTTTCGGCCTCGCGGTCGCGCGCGGAAAGAACGATCACCGGTACATCCGACCATTCGCGCACCCGGCGGAGCACATCCTTGCCATCTCCGTCGACAAGCCCGAGATCGAGCAGCACAATGTCGGGAGCGTCGGCGGCGATGCGCTTGACGGCATCCGCGACGCTAGCGGTGCTCGACATGTCGTAGCCATTGGCCTCGAGCGCAGGC
>JAFEFK010000345.1 GCA_018240625.1 Pseudomonadota bacterium | reverse complement strand
GGCGGGACAGCCGCGCGTCGTCGCGGTCATGGTAATGCGCGCCGCTCCGTCCACGACGACGATGTCGTAGATGAACCCGAGATCGACGATGTTGTGTCCAAGTTCGGGATCGATCACCTCGCGCAGCGCGCTTCTGATGTGTGCGACCAGATCGTCATTCATATCGGCGCCCTCACGCTCAACTCGTACGTTGAACCGTCCGCCGTAAAGCCGCCGAGCCAGCGGAAGCCACGCTTCTCCAGATGCGGAAACAGGAACACCGGCTCGCGGCGCAGCAGCGCCGACAGCGTCTCGCCGGGCTTGAGGTTTTCGGCCGCACCGAGAATCCGGACCATCGGCTCCGGCGGATCGAGGTCGCGGTTATCGAGACGAATGACGGGGTCCGGCCAGACGTCGGTGGGCTGCGCACCGGCATTGGTCGCCGGCGCTTGCGTGCCGGCAGGCGTGAACAACACCTCCCATTCGCCGCCTTCGAGTTCGGTCTCGGCGTGCGCGAATCCCTTCTCCGCCATCACGGCAAACAAGGGAATCGGCTTGAAGGTCGCATAGAGGCGAATGCCCTGCGCCGGCTCGAGCCGCGCCAGCGCGGCCATGATGACGGAGAAGGGCTCGCCGCCGTTGCGAAGGATCGGACGGACATCGAGGTCGATATAGTTCTGGCCCATGGTGATCTCCCTTTCGATAACTCAGATGCTGGCGTAGAGCAGGTGCGGTGCGCTGGTCCCGTTCGGCAGACGCAACGGCCCGGCCACATCGGCCAGGCGGCGCGTCCGGATCAGGTGCCGGACGATGCCCAGGGTCGCCACGGTCATCGCAAGCGCCGCGATCCGGAACGCGGATGGCTGGTTGAACAACAGCGCAGCCGTTCCGCTCCAGACCGAGATGAAGTAGCCGCCGAACCATTTGGCCGCCCGCCGCTCGGCGACGAGATCCTGCACGCGCGGCGTCGCGGTACGGCCCAATGCCGGTCCGTAGGTTTCGATCCAGGTGAGGAACGCGACAATCTTGTAGAGTTTCGCGAGAACGAGTCCCGACAGCCAGCCGAATGCGATCAGAAACGCGAAGGCTTCGACATGCGCCCGGAAGCTTCCTGCGAACGCCAAAACGCCCGCTAGCAAAACCGCTGCGGCAAGGCTGACGAATCCCCACGCCGCCATTGTCGCGTTAAGCTCGAGCTGCGCCCTTTCGCGCCGCCAGTAAAGAAAGACGATATTGCGCCCATACAGCGCCAGCGTCACAAAGCCGAGACATCCGGCGACGGCCAGAACGCCGTCGATCCCGGTTTCCGCAGCGATGGCGAACAGGCCTCCCCCGACCACGAGGCCGATGCTCGCCGAACCCGCGACAAGCGTGGTCCGCATGCGGCGCATATCGACGTCCGGTGCGAGCATGAACATCGCGAGCAGCCGGTAACTGACGCCCATCGCGGTGAGCGTGAGCCAGCCGCCGAGACCCGCAATCGCATGAAGCGGAACGCCTGACTTCAACAGGACACTCAGTCCCGATCCTCCCAGACCCGCCAGCGCGCAGGCAAATGCGCTTCCGAATCCTGCCGTCGCGCACAGCGCGCACAGGCCCGCGAGGACAAAATAGGCCGGTCCCATCGGCGCGCGCGCGCGCCAGATCGTGATCGCAAGATCGACGACGACGAGTCCGAATCCAGTCCCCAGCAACAGCGCGGCAACCGGGAGCAACCAGAGCCAGACCGGCAGGTGCCCGCCCAAAACCATGAAG
>JAFEFK010000344.1 GCA_018240625.1 Pseudomonadota bacterium | reverse complement strand
CTTCAGCGGGAGAGGGTTGGGGTGAGGGCGTATGAAGGCAATGTCATTATTCGGCCCCCTCACCCGGCACTTTCGTGCCGACCTCTCCCCAGTGGGGAGAGGTGAAGGGATCAACTCATGATTCCATGTTATGGCGATAGTCTCTAGGTTCTTCTCTCATGCGCGGAATGTGACGATCGATGGCCTCCGTTGCCGGTCCTGAAATTGAACGTCTGATCCAGTTGCTTGCGCGGCTGCCGGGGCTCGGCCCGCGTTCGGCGCGCCGCGCGGCCCTGCATCTGATCAAGAAACGCGATGCGCTGATGACGCCGCTGGCCGGTGCATTGCAGGTCGCGATCGACCGGATTCAGGTCTGCGAAACCTGCGGCAACATCGATACGCAGAGTCCGTGCACGGTGTGCACCGACACGCGCCGCGATCCCTCGATCATCGTCGTGGTTGCCGATGTCGCCGACCTCTGGGCGCTGGAGCGTGCCAGCGCCACCAACGGTTTCTATCACGTGCTCGGTGCGACGCTGTCGCCGCTCGACGGCGTCGGCCCGCAGGACCTCACCATCGATGCGCTGGTATCGCGGGCGCACGATTCGCGCGTCACGGAAATCATCCTCGCGCTGAACGCGACCGTCGATGGCCAGACCACGGCGCATTACATCACCGATTTATTGGGCGAGGCCAATGTGAAGGTGACGCGGCTCGCCCACGGCGTTCCGGTCGGCGGTGAACTCGATTATCTCGACGAGGGAACGCTGTCGGCGGCGATGCGGCAGCGGACGCTGTTCTAACCTGGGCCGTACTCAACGGGACAGGCTTCCCGTCATTGCGAGGCGCATCGCGTCGAAGCAATCAAGAAGGTCTCGAAGAAAGCACTGGATTGCTTCGCCCAGCGCAAAATTGGCAAGAGCCAATTTTGTCGCAAGCTCGCAATGACGTACAAGCGAGCGGTCGGAATTGGAATGCTTTGGAGATTTACTCAAGCGCCGCAAAATGTCCGCGCCGCTGCAGCCAAGCCAGCAGAACCAGGCTCGGCACCGCCACCAGCATGCAGATCGCAAAAAACAGCGGCCATCCGGTCGCGCTCGCCACAAAACCTGCGCTGGCGGACAGGTAGGTCCGGCCGACCGCGGCGAACGCGGTCAGCAGCGCGTATTGGGTGGCGGTGTGCAGCGGATTGCGGCACAGCGCGGAGAGATAGGCGACGAAAATCACGGTGCCGATGGCACTGGTGAAATTTTCCGCCGTGATGGCGACCGCCAGCGCCCATTGATTGACGCCGGCCAGCGCCAGCCAGGAGAACGACAGGTTGGCGACCGCCTGCAGAATGCCGCCGATCCACAGGCTGGCCGCCAGCGAATAGCGCCGCGCCATGAAACCGCCGGCGAATCCGCCGATCAGCGTCGCTGCGAGACCGACGCCCTTGACGATGGCGGCATAGTCGTTGCGGGTGAAGCCGAGATCGATCACGAACGGCGCGGTCATGGTGCCGGAGAACGCGTCGGTGAACTTGAACAGCACGATGAAGGCCAACGCTGCGAGGGCATCCTTCCGGCCGAGAAATTCAGAGAACGCCCCGATTGCCGCATGCATGACGCGCGCAAAGCTGCTCTCGGCTCGTGTGGCTTCCTCGGCCCGCACCGATTGTTCGGGCTCGGTGGCCGCGAGCGCGGTGACGGTCCCGATCAGGACCATTGCCGCCATGGCGACATAGCCCCACGCCCACGCCGAGGCGCGGATCAGGCCCGTCCCTTCGAACGCGCTGACCAGAAACAGCGCGCCTGCGGTCGAGACCAGCATGCCGATGCGATAGGCGGCGACATACCCCGCCATGCCTGCGGCCTGTTCGGCTTCCGGCAGGCTCTCCACGCGAAAGGCATCGACCACGATGTCCTGCGTTGCTGACGTGGCGGCGACCAGCAATGCGCCGAGCGCGACGAACCATGGCGCCTTGAGTGGATCTGTCGATGCCAGCAGCAGGATCGCTGCGATCAAGAGCAGTTGTGAGAAAACCAGCCAGCCGCGGCGGCGGCCGAATCGCCGCGTCAGCAGCGGTATATGCAGGGCATCGACCAGCGGGGCCCACAGGAATTTCAGCGTGTAGGGCGTGCCCACGAGGACGAACAAGCCGATGGTGCGCAGGTCGATGCCGGATTCCTTCATCCAGATCTGTAGCGTCGAACCGGAGAGGGCGAGCGGCAGACCGGAGGAAAAGCCGAGCAGCATCACGATCAGCACGCGCGGTTGCAGGTAGACCGCGATGCTTTCGCGCCATGACGCGCGTGGCCGCGTAGCGGGGGTCTTCGGCGGAGGGCTGGCTGCGTCGGGTGAGGTCATGCCGCAGTGCTAGCAGATTCGGTCTTCTTTCCCTCTCCCCCCTGTGGGAGAGGGTGGTTTCGAGCGTAGCGAGAAACCGGGTGAGGGGTACCTTGAAATTGCGAAAGAGACCCCTCACCCGCCTTCGATGCTTTGCATCTCAGGCACCCTCTCCCACAAGGGGAGAGGGAAGAAAAGGGCTCACTCCCCCGCCTGCAGCTTGCGCGAGGACTGCGGTTGAAACAGGTCGCGGTTGTCGGTCTTGACGATATGGGGTGCATCGGCGGCCGGCTCGTCCTTGCTGAAGTCGAGTTCCTCGATCTTCGCCGCGCGCTTGCCGATCTTGTTGACCGAAATCAGCACCTGCCGGACATCCTCGCTGACCTGATCGAAATGGCTGCCGAGCTTGCTGACGCGGTCGCGCAGCCGTTCGACATCGCCCATCATGTTCATCACCTCGGTCCGCACCTGATCGGCGGCGTCGCGCATCCGCGCGTCCTTGAGGATCTGCTGCATGACCTGGATCGCCAGCATCAGGAGCGACGGCGATACCAGCACGATCCGCGCGCGATAGGCTTTCTGGATCACGTCGTCGAAACCGTCGTGAATCTCGGCATAGACGGATTCCGACGGCACGAACATCAGCGCGGTATCCTGCGTTTCGCCTGCGATCAGATATTTGTCCGCGATGTCGGTGACGTGTTTCATCACATCGCCGCGCAGACGCTGGGTGGCGAATTTCTTTTCGTCGTCGGTGCGGGCGTCGTGTAGCGCCGTAACCGCTTCCAGCGGAAATTTCGCGTCGATGCAGAGCGGCCGCTGATCCGGGAGAAAGATCACGCAATCCGGTCGCTTGCCGTTCGACAGCGTGTGCTGGAATGCAAAGGAATCCTTCGGCATGCCGTCCTGCACGATGGCTTCCATCCGCGCCTGCCCGAACGCGCCGCGCGACTGCTTGTTGGCCAGCACATCGCGCAGCGTCGTCACCTGCGTGGTCAGGTCGCTCAGGTTCTTGTGGGCGTTGTCGATGATGCCCAGCCGCTCGTGCAGCACACGCAGGCTGTCCATGGTGTTGCGCGTGGTCTGTTCCATGGACTGGCCGACACGGTGGGTGACCGAATCGAGCCGTTCGCTGACGGCGCGGGCCATCTCCGCCTGCCGTCCGGCCAGCGCCTGGCCCATGGCGTCGACGCGGCCGGTGGCCTCGGACTGCGCGCGCATCATCTCGCTGAGGCGTTCTTCCAGTTCGTCGGCGCGGATCGCCTGCGCCATCGCCATTTCGGCGCCCCGGCGTCCCGAACGCGAAATCACCACGGCGATGATCAGCAGCAGCACAAGCGCCAGCGCGCCGAACGCGATCAGCGCGGTGCTCGTTCGAACGGGCACGTCGCCCAGCATGAAAAGGATGTCATTCATGGCGCCCTTGTAGCGCGATTCGTCATGCAACGCGAACGAAGAGGGAACATTTATGGTTAAGAAAGCCTCGATTTTAATGATTAACGAGCGCTTGACCGCTCGCGTCGTCCCGGATTGACCGGGGCAGACCGGCGGACTACATCGCCCGCCATGGCTATTCGCGAAATTATCGTTCTACCGGACAAGCAGTTGCGTCTGGTTTCCAGGCCGATCGAGATGGTCACGCCGGAAATCCGCAAACTCGCCGACGACATGCTCGAGACCATGTATGACGCGCCGGGCATCGGCCTCGCGGGCATTCAGGTCGCGCAACCCCTGCGCATCATCACCATGGACCTCGCCAAACGCGACGAGGAAGAGGAGAGCAAGCCGCGGCCGCGCGTCTTCATCAATCCGGAAATCCTGTCGTCGTCGGAAGAACTGTCGGTCTACGAAGAGGGCTGTCTCTCCATTCCGGAATATTACGAGGAAGTCGAACGGCCGGCGCGGGTGCGGGTTCGCTTCACCGACCTCGATGGCAAAGTCCACGAAGAAGACGCCGAGGGGCTCTACGCCACATGCATCCAGCACGAAATCGATCACCTCAACGGCGTGCTGTTCGTCGACTACCTGTCGAAGCTCAAGCGCGATCGCGTGGTGAAGAAATTCACCAAGGCTGCGAAGCTGGCTGGGAAGTAGCTAACGCCGAATAGCGAGGAGCGCGCGCGTGAAGGGCTGTGTCACTGCGACATGGTTGGACCTGCTCTCTCCCCCCTTGTGGGGGAGAGGTGGAGAGGGGGGTAACACCGCGCTCGACGTTTGTGGCTCACCCCCCTCCCTGACCCTCCCCCACCTTTCGCAGCAATTGCTGCGCTGGGGGGGAGGGAACACAGACGCGCATTCGGTCTGGAATGAACATTCGTCAGGTGATCGATGCCGCTGCGTCTGATCTTCATGGGCACGCCGGAGTTCGCGGTGCCGACCCTGCTGCAACTCGCCGCCCACGGCCACGAGATCGCGGCGGTGTATACCCGCGAGGCGAAGCCCTCGGGCCGCGGCATGAAAGTGCAACCAACGCCGGTGGCGCGCGAAGCGCAGCGTCTCGGCGTTCCCGTGCTGACGCCGAAAACATTGAAGACGACTGAGGCGCTGGACGAGTTCCGCTCGCACGGCGCGGATGCCGCCGTGGTCGTGGCCTACGGCATGATCCTGCCGCAGGCCGTTCTCGAGGCCGTGCCGCTCGGCTGCTTCAATCTGCACGGGTCATTGCTGCCGCGCTGGCGCGGCGCTGCGCCGATCAACCGCGCGATCATGGCGGGCGATACCGAGAGCGGCGTCATGGTCATGAAGATGGATGCGGGTCTCGATACCGGCGATGTCGCCATGGCCGAGCGGATCGCCGTGACCGATGCAATGACGGCCTCCGATCTCCACGATGCGCTGGCTCCGCTCGGTGCGGACCTCATGGTGCGTGCCATGGGTGCGCTGTCACGTGGTGGTCTGCAACTGACCAGGCAGGCCGAGGAAGGCGTCACCTATGCGGCAAAGATCGATAAGGCCGAGGCGAAAATCGACTGGAACAAACCGGCGCGCGCGGTGCTGCGGCACATTCACGGCCTGTCGCCGTTTCCGGGCGCATGGTGCGAGATGCCGATTGATGGTGAACAGCTTCGAGTCAAGATACTGCGCTGTGAACTGACTGATGGCTCCGGAGTGCCGGGAGATCTGCTCGACGATCAACTGACGATTGCCTGCGGCGAGGGAGCGATCCGCGTTCTTGAATTGCAGCGCGCGGGCAAGCCACCAATGAAAGCCGCCGCTTTTCTGAACGGCACGCTGCTCAAGCCGCCGCTGCGTGTGATGTGATGGGAATTCGTTACGCCATTCCTTTCACCTCTCCCCGTTTACGGGGAGAGGGAGCGAGGCTTCGACACTGATGCCGCGCTACAAGCTCACCATCGAATATGACGGCGGACCGTTCTGCGGCTGGCAGTTTCAGGACAACGGCCCGTCGGTGCAGGGCGCGCTTGAGACCGCGGTGAAGGCGATCTGCGGCGACGACGTTCGTGTGCATGGCGCCGGCCGCACCGATGCCGGCGTACATGCGCTGGCGCAGGTGGCGCACTGCGACATCGCCAAGCCGTTTGCGCCGAACCGGTTGCGCGACGGGCTGAATGCGCATCTGCGGCCGCATCCGATCGGCGTGCTAACGGCTGAAATCGTGCCCGAAACTTTCGAGGCGCGTTTCTCCGCAATCAGGCGGCATTATATCTATCGCATCTCCAACCGCCGCGCGAACCTCGCGATCGATATCGGCCACGCATGGCGCGTGCCGCGGCTGCTTGATGCAGATGCCATGCATGCGGCCGCACAACGGCTGATTGGCAAGCACGATTTCACGACGTTTCGCGATACCGAATGCCAGGCCAAATCGCCGGAAAAGACGCTCGATCAGCTCGACGTGGTCAGGGATGGCGACAATATCAGCATCGTTACGTCGGCACGATCGTTCCTGCACAGCCAGGTGCGCTCGATGGTGGGGTCGCTGGTGTGGGTTGGGCATGGCCGCTGGAACGCCGACGATTTGTCGGATGCACTGGCCGCGCGCCGCCGCGAAGCCTGCGGGCCTGTCGCACCGCCTGACGGCTTGTATCTCGTGAAGGTCGATTACTGAGCGCGGATTCGTTCCAGCGCATCCCAGAACAGGCTCTCGCCATCCTTCACATTCGCGGTCCAGTCCTGATGGGCAAGATCGTTGGCGTCATCGGTGATGAACTTGAACGCGCGCCACGGCAGGCTGTGGCGCTGGCACACCTGCGCGATTGCAAACAGCTCCATGTCGACGACGTCGATCTTGTTCTCGATGAGCCATGGATCGGATGTCGTAACAAAGCTGTCGCCGGTGCCGCAGGTGACGCCGGGCCGACCTGACGACAGGTGATCCAGTTCCGGCGAATATGGCACCCGGCCGCGTGGGGCGAGCGGCATCGCCATCATGTCGCGCTGGATGACGCCGGACACTTCCAGCAGGCCGCCGAGCGACTCGTTGATCCGGCCCGCGGTACCATAGTTGATGACGAGCGAGGGCCGCAGCACGAGACACGCCAGCGTTGCTGCGCTGGCCGCGTTGATCTTGCCGACGCCGGTGTAGATCACTTCGACCCCATCGGGCGCGCGCGCTTTGTCGAGTTCGTCGTCGATGGCGGTGAGGACGAGGATTTTTCCGGTCATGCGAAATAGCGATCCAGCACGCCGCGATAGATGCGCGTGAGCTTGTCGAGATCGGAGACCGGCGTGCGCTCGTCGATCTGGTGCATGGTCTGACCGACCAGGCCGAATTCGATCACCGGGCAGTAATTCTTGATGAAGCGCGCGTCGGACGTGCCGCCGCCGGTGTTCAAATCCGGCTTGCGTCCGGTCACCTGCTCGATGGCCGCGACAACGAGATCGGTGAATGGGCCGGGCCTGGTCACAAAGGCGTCGGCGTTCGACGGCTCCCACACGATCCGCGCGCGCATGCGATTGCCGGCAGCTTTCGCAAGACGTGCCTCGACCAGCGCACGCAGCGTTTCCTGGGTGTGATGATCGTTGAAGCGGATATTGAATTTTGCTCGCGCCTGTCCGGGAATGACATTGCTTGCGGTGTTGCCGACATCGACCGAGGTGAATTCCAGGTTGGACGGCTGGAACTGCGCGTTGCCATTGTCGAGCGGTTCGCTGACGAGGGCCGTGATCAATGCGGCGATGTCGGGAATGGGATTCGCCGCGCGGTGCGGGTAGGCGACGTGACCCTGCACACCATCAACAAATAATGTGCCGGATTGCGAGCCACGCCGGCCGATCTTGATGGTGTCGCCCATCTCGGCGACGTTGCTGGGCTCTCCGACGATGCAGTGGTCGAATTTTTCGCCGCGCGCCGCAGCCCATTGCATCAGCTTGACGGTGCCGTTGACGGCGACGTCTTCCTCGTCGCCGGTGATCAGGAAGGAGATCGAGCCTTTTCCATCTTTCCCCGGCGGTCCGTCGTTTGCCGCGAGATAGCCCAGCACGGCGGCGACACTGCAGGCGATGCCGCCCTTCATGTCGACGGCGCCGCGCCCGTAGAGGAAGCCATCCTTCACCTCGCCGGAAAATGCACCGTGCGTCCACGCGGCTTCATCGCCGGGCGGCACCACGTCGGTATGACCTGCAAATGCAATATGCGGGCCCGACGTGCCGATGCGGGCATAGAGATTGTCGATGTCGGCGGCGCCGGGCTCGCTGAAGGTCACGCGATGAACGTCGAATCCAGCGACCTTCAGCAGGTTTTCAAGCACGCGGAGCGCGCCGGCATCCGCGGGGGTCACGGACGGGCAGCGGACAAGGTCGCGGGCAATGGAGAGGGCGTCGTTGGACATCAATCCCGTAGCAATTCGTTGATGCTGGTCTTGGCGCGGGTGCGCTCGTCGACACGCTTGACGATGACGGCGCAGGCGGTCGAGGGACCGATCTGGCCATTCTTCATCGGCTTGCCTGGCAGCGCGCCGGGGACCACCACGGCATATTCCGGCACTTCACCGATAAAGATTTCGCCGGTCTCGCGATCGACGATCTTGGTCGACGCGCCGAGGAAGACGCCCATCGACAGCACCGCACCCTTGCGCACGATCACGCCTTCCGCGACCTCCGAGCGCGCACCGATGAAGCAGTCGTCTTCCACGATCACGGGTTCAGCCTGCAACGGCTCGAGCACACCGCCGATGCCGACACCGCCGGAAATGTGCACGCGCTTGCCGATCTGCGCGCAGGAGCCGACCGTCGACCATGTGTCGATCATGGTGCTTTCATCGACATAGGCGCCGAGATTGACGAAGGACGGCATCAGCACGACGTTCCTGGCGATGAAGGCAGAGCGGCGCACGATGGCGCCCGGCACCGCGCGAAAGCCGGCGTCGCGGAAACGATTTTCGCCCCAGCCCTCGAACTTCGAGGGCACCTTGTCCCACCACGTCGCCTTGCCGGGTCCGCCCGGAATTGCACTCATGTCGTTGAGGCGGAACGACAGCAGCACCGCCTTCTTGAGCCACTGGTTGACGGTCCATTTGCCGTTCGTCGCGCGTTCGGCGACGCGGCTCTCACCCTTGTCGAGCAGGTCGAGCGCATGGTCGACGGCGTCGCGCACCTCACCCCTGGTCGTGGTGCTGACGGTGTCGCGCGCGTCGAATGCGCCGTTGATGGTGGACTCGAGGGAGGCGAGGGACATCGGACTTCCTTATGAAACAGGCCGAAAAGCTGAATGGTAAACGGCGCTTTTGTCGCGATTTGGCGGCGGGGAGTCAAGGCGCGTCTTTTCCCCTCTCCCACCCTGCGCAGCAATAGCTGCGCTTGGGGGGAGAGGGAAGAAAGGGTCAAGCGGCGGAAGCTTTCAGCGTGGCCAAAAACCCCGCCAGATCGTCGGTGACATGGTCGACATGCGCCGCGCCGCGGCCTTCCAGTTCCCAGTCCTCGCGCACCACCGCCTGCGTCCCGTCCGGCACAACCAGCACGGTGGTCATGCCGAGGTCATGAGGGACGACGAGGTTGCGCGCCAGATCCTCGAACATCGCAGCCTTCGCCGGATCGACCTGGTGTCGTTCGAGAAAGCGGCGATAGGTCTGCGGCGCCGGCTTCGGCTCGAGGTCGGCGGCGATGATGTCGAATACCGCCTCGAAGTGATGGCCGAAGCCAAGCCGCTCCAGCACCTTGCCGGCGTGATCGGTCGAGCCGTTGGTCAGGATCAGCTTGCGGCCGGGCAGCCTTTCGATCGCAGCCCCCATCGCCGGATTGGGTTCGAGCGGCGAGTGATCGATCCTATGGACATAAGCGAGATAGTCGTCGGCGGAGACGCCGTGCTCGGTCATCATGCCGCGCATGCTGGTGCCGAAGCGCTTGTAGTAGTCTTTCTGGATGCGCCGGGCTTCGACCGGGTCGACCTTGAGGAAATTACCGATGTATTCGCCGATCCGCGCGTCGACCTGTTGCCACAGGTTGACGTGATGCGGATAGAGCGTGTTGTCGAGGTCGAACACCCAGGTATCGATATGGGCGAAGGTGCGCTTTGATGATTCGGTCATGGCATTGAAAACCGCAGCGTCTTGCCACCATCGCTCATATCGACAGCCGTGAATCCAGTAGCCGCAAGTGCGCGGACGCCGCAGTCACCTTGCTCGCTGAATTCGAATTTTCCGTCACGCGTGCACAGCATCTTTGTCCCGCCCCAATCCAGTGGCTTGCCTTTCAATTGGACGGTCTGGCCGTTGGCATCGACGGCTTCCGCGAAGCTGAAGATCTGGCGCGGCTGACCTGTGATATCCGGATGCAGGCACGTACCCGGCGCGATGCCATACCATCCGCGGCTGGTTACCGCCTTGCCATCGTCGATGCCGATGGCCGCCATAATTTTGTGAGGCGTGTCGTTGCACCAGGTCAGGCCTTCCGGCGAAGGCGATTGCACGGCCTTGATCATGGTCTCGAAAAAATTCGGTGCCGTCACCACTTCGGCGTCAAGTCCCCGGCCTTTCAGGAAGGCGGACAAGGCGGCCTGTGTCTTCGGTCCATCGACGCCGTCGATTGGGGCCGCATCGTAACCGGCGATCAGCAGCAGACGCTGGATGCCTGCGAGTTTCGCCTGTTCATCGTCATAGTCGCTGTCTTCGGCGAGGTAGGCGACCAGGTTGCCGTCGTCGCCTTGGCTTGGCCTGATCTCGGTAAACGGTGCAGCCGTCTGGCCACGACGACATTGGCGTGCGGCGGCGATTACGAAATTGGCGGGCGCGATGCACAGGCTGTCCGATCCATTCTGGGGCAGCGGCGATGAGCCATAGACGCTGAGCGCACGGGCATTGAGCAGGATGCGGTCGGCGGTCAAGGTGCCCGGGGCGACGACGCGGCATTGCGCCGGATCGAGCCTGAACCAGCCACGCGTCGCCGTGGCGCCCTTGTCATCGATGCCGATGGCTGCATCCACCACGTAGCTCATGCGATTACAGAGCTTGAGATCGGCGCGGGCCGGCAGGGCGGTGAGCATTAGCGTTGCAGCACATGCCGTTGCTATGGTGAGGAGGCGTGCTGCGTGCGCCGTCTGGAGCCATGAGATTCCGGCACGTCCCATCCCTCGAGATGCGGCCTGATGGCCGCTCCTCTGGATGGCGGCGTGTGGGATGCCCGACATCACTTGTAGATCAGCGTTCCCGTGCCCTGATTGGTGAAAAGCTCGAGCAGCACCGCATGCGGCGTCTTGCCGTCGATGATGACGACGCCGTTGACGCCCTGTTCGAGCGCGTAGATGCAGGTTTCGACTTTCGGAATCATGCCGCCCGAAATGGTCCCGTCGGCGATCAGCTTGCGCGCATCCTTGATCGACAATTCCGGAATCAGTTTTTTCGACTTGTCGAGTACGCCGGGGACGTCGGTCAGCAGCAGCAGGCGCTTGGCTTTCAGCGCGCCGGCCACCGCGCCAGCGAAAGTGTCGGCATTGACGTTGAAGGTCAGGCCGCCCTTCGAGGTGGCCAGCGGTGCCAGCACCGGGATCAGCTCATGGCCGATCAACTGGTTCAGCAGCGTCAGATCGACTTTTTCGGGTTCACCGACGAAACCGAGATCGACAACCTTTTCGATGTTCGAATCCGGATCGACCATGGTGCGCGTCGCCTTCGACGCGGTGACCATGTTGCCGTCCTTGCCGCAGAGGCCGACGGCTTTGCCGCCGGCTTCGTTGATATAGCCGACCAGTTGCTTGTTGATCGAACCGGCCAGCACCATTTCGACGATTTCGATGGTGGCGGCGTCGGTGATGCGCAGGCCAGCGGCGAACTCCGATTTGATGCCGAGCCGTTGCAGCATTGTCGCGATCTGTGGGCCGCCGCCGTGAACGACCACCGGATTGATGGCGGTCTGCTCCAGCAGCACGATATCGCGCGCGAACTGCCGTGCCAGATCTTCCGCGCCCATGGCATGACCGCCGTACTTGATGACGATCGTTTCCTCGTCATACTGCTGCATGTGCGGCAGCGCTTCGGACAGGATGCGGGCCTGATCGAGCGGGCTGATCGTGGTGACGTCGGTCATGAGCAGGTCTCTTGTCGGCAGGATGGCGCGTTCTAGCCGATTGGCGGCGATACCGCAAAGCCCGCACCGGCAGAAGTTGGACTGCTCAGAGGCGTGTCACGGTACCAGGCCACACGCCGGCGGCCGCGAGCGTCAGCCAGCTCAGGATCATCAGCGTCCCGCCTGAAGGAGCGGCCATCGGGAAAAGGCTGTGTCCGAGGAATTGCAACACTGTCAGGTCGGCAGCGAACAGGATTGCGCCCGCGACAAAGCCGCAGCCAGCCGCGAATCCGAGGCGCGGATGCACGATCTGCCGGTCCGCAAGCAATATCGTCAAAAGCGCGGCCGGTGCATGAAACAGCAGCATCGATGACGCCGACAACAGGAAGGCGCCGCCAGCCTTGTGGGCCGCGACGGCCGCCAGGATGACTCCGGCGGCACCCATGAGGCCCGCCGCCGCGACAACGGCGCGAAATCGGCCGGGCCTTGTCATCGCTGGCGCTCGCCGATCAGGCGGACCATGGCGGCGCGCAGTTCCGGCATGCCTGCGCCGGTGCGAGACGACGTCACCAGCACGTCCGGAAATGCCGCGGGGTGTTTGGCGAGCGCGGCTTTG
>JAFEFK010000343.1 GCA_018240625.1 Pseudomonadota bacterium | reverse complement strand
CTTCACGCGCAGCAAGCGGGAAGGGGACGATCACGAGGCGATCAACCGCCAGTTCGCGCCGGAATTCCGCAATCGGCTCGATGCCATCGTCTCGTTCGCGCATCTCAATACCGATGTGATCGGCATGGTGGTGGAGAAGTTCGTGCTTCAGCTCGAGGCGCAACTGGCAGATCGCGATGTGACCATCGAATTGTCCGAGCCCGCCAAGGCCTGGCTGATCCAGCATGGCTATGACGAGCAGATGGGAGCCCGGCCGATGGCGCGGGTTATTCAGGAGCACATCAAGAAGCCGCTGGCGGACGAAGTATTGTTCGGCAAGCTCAAGGGCGGGGGACACGTCCGCGTTGTTCTGGTCAAGGACGAAGCCGTCGCCGGCGTCGATCTCGAGAAAATTGGCTTTGAATTCCTCGATGGGCCGGTCACGCCCAAGCCCGAGAAGCTGCCTGGCACCCGCAAACGCACAGCGCCCCGTAAGCCGAAGTCCGGCGGTCCCGGTCCCGGTCCCGGTGGATCGAAAGGCCCGGCGCCGAAGGGTCCGCTCGTCAAGGTCTGACGTGCGGTCGATGAAGATCAAACGGCCGGCATTTCAAGTGCCGGCCGTTTTTATTTCACCTATCCTGGGACGCGTCCCATGCGGTCCGGTCAGTGGCCAAGGAGTTCGTTGATGCGCCGCTGAAGCTGCCGCTTCTTCTTCTCGCTGATCCTGAGCCGTTCTTCGAGGTCGGAAGCAGGCGCGCGCAAAGCGGTCTCGTCGCTGAAGGCGACACCGACGAAATTATCGCGCCACCAGATGACTCGGGCGAGGAACGATCGGCCCTTGCGGGCGATGCTCAGCGCCATCGCTTTTTTGGGAGCGACCGCGGTTTCGTCAAATTCGATTTGGGCTCCTTGCGCGGATATGTTGCGAACCACGCACTCTCTGGTGGTCCGGCCTTCATCCACACTGGCGACGCCACCGTAAATTACCTTGTCGCGTGCGTGTCCGCGGCGTTCGATCATGGTCCATATCCCATATTGAAGGTGGCGGACTGTATCGGGGTTCCCGCGGGATGGAAGGCCGCCGTCGGCGATAAGACGCGTTAACGTAAACCGGCGGTTCCGGCGTGATGGCCTCATCCAGCGGCTTGGCTCAGGCGGCGCTGTCGCGAAGACCGCGCGCAATAGCTTTCTGGGCATCGAACTCGCGCCGCCGCCGCGCCAATTCCTCGGCGCTCATCTGGGTGACATTGTTGTAGTCACGCTTCCACGAGGCATCCGCACTCCAGCGCAGCGGCGACTGCACGGTGGTCTGCGGACCCGGCGCGGATTCCAGCACCTTCAATGCCAGTTCGAGCGTAAAGGCCTGCGACGTTACGTCGTGCGGTTTGCCCGCCGAATTGCCCAGCGGAAAGTCGCTGAACAGGAAACGCGGGACGGCAGCATGCTCGACGATGTCTTTCGCGCATCCCATGACGACGGTCGGAATCCCATGGGCTTCCAGATGCCGCGCCACAAGGCTGATGGTTTGGTGGCAGACCGGACAGTTCGGCACCAATACGGCGGCATCGACATTGTCTTCGCGGCATCGCGCGAGGATGTCCGGTGCGTCGGTCTCGATGGTCACGCGATGGCTGCGGTTGGTGGGCGCGCCGAAGAAATGCGGCGCGACCTCTCCAATCCGTCCGGCCGCGGCGAGGTGCTTCAATTGTGCGAGCGGAAACCAGGTGCCGCTGTCGTCGGCCGTGGTGTGAACGCGATCATAGGCGATGTGCGAGATTCGGAGGTCATGTTCGGCCGCCGTGTCGCCCGCGTAGACCCGATAAAATTTGGCGCCGCCGTTGTACTTTGCGCCGGGGCCCTGATCGCCCTTCGCCGGATCGAACGGCGCAGCCGTGGTGATGATGGAAACGCGGGACCGGGAAAGCGGTTTCTTCAGCGGCTGAAATGGCGCGCTCGTATAGTGCGCCCAGCGATAGGGCGTGTCGTAGCCGATCGCGAGATAGTATTCGCGGGTGCGCGCCATGTAAGGGATCGGCGCATCGTCATCGGATGCGAAACCGGGATTCTCATCGGCCGGTGCGGTCATCGCTTTCGCTCCCACATGTGCGCCATCATTGCTTGATAGCTAAATGATGGGTTTCACGTGTCAAGCGCCGGTCGCAGACAACTGATATGACGTCACGCCTGATCATTCTTCTGTGCGCGCTGGCCATGCCGCTGGTGACCATGCCGCGCTACGCCCTTGCGCAGGTGGGCGCGGAGACGGCGGCTGACTTCGAACCGGCCGTCAAGACAAATCAAGACACGCGCGAAGCAATATGTCTGATGATTGAATCGGCGGCGAAGGCCGAGAACTTGCCGTTGGAATTCTTCGCGCGCGTGATCTGGCAGGAGAGCCGGTTTCAGTCCGATGCGGTCGGACCGCCGACCCGCAACGGCCAGCGCGCGCAGGGCATCGCGCAATTTATGCCGGGAACGGCGGACGAGCGGCGGCTGCTCAACCCGTTCGATCCGGTTCAGGCGCTGCCGAAGTCGGCCGAGTTCCTGAACGAGTTGCGCGAAAAGTTCGGCAATCTGGGACTGGCCGCCGCGGCCTATAATGCCGGACCGCGCCGCGTGCAGGACTGGCTGGACAGCAAGGGATCGATGCCGGCGGAGACCCGTGACTATGTGGTCGCAATCACCGGCACATCGATCGATGATTGGGCCGCTGCTGGCAAGAACGGCAAGCCGCCGGATCGTGCGCCGGCATCGTCGAACTGTCGGGAGCTGATGGCGCTGCTGAAACGGGCGCCCAACCCATTCGTCGCCGAACTCGAACAGCGCGTGAAGCTGGGCGCCGACCGGCCATGGGGCGTGCAGCTTGCCGCCGGCTTCAACCGCGATCGGGCGCTGGCGACCTATGCGCGCGCGATGAAGCGCCTGAACGATGTGATCGGCAACCGCGATCCCAGTCTGTTGGGTGGGGTGTGGCGCAGCCGCGGCACCCGCACATTCTATCAGGTGCGGATCGGAGAGGAGACCCGCGATGCGGCCAACGATCTCTGCAACCGTATCCGGCGCGCGGGCGGCGCCTGCCTCGTGCTGCGAAACATGCGGGTGAAGGGGTAGTCAATATCCGGTGCTCAGTTGTTCGACGCGTAAACGCAGCATCTTGTTGGCGCGCTCGCCGGCGCGGATGCGGAGCGCGGTGTCCAACGGGATCGTGGCGTTGAGGTGCCGCGGATTCCGGAAAACAAGCCCGGCCTCGTGCTCCCGGCGCCAGACGATCCGGGCCAGAAAGGCAACGCCACGCCGTTCGATCGCGATGTCGACTTCGTCGGGTAAAATGGCTCCTTCGTCGGTCTCAATCTTGGCGCCTGCCAGCGTGAAATTGCGCACAATGCAATCGAGCGTTGATTTGCGGTCGTTGAACGTTACGCGGCCACCGTAATAGACGCGCCCGCGAAAATCCTGTCGCCGCTCCCGCATATCTGCTGCCCTCGATTAATGTCTCGCCAACTCCACCGTAGGTGGTATCACGCGAAAGACGGTGGGTTACGTAAACCATTTGTTAAGGTAAATCCGTCGCCCATTGCCCTGTTTCAGGCACCTGTACGCACGCTCATTCTCTCCGGACACTCGTGTCACTTCCCGCTGTGGATTCCCAAAAATGGCAAAGCTCTCCGCGCGCATTCGCGTGGGGCATGCGCTCGGTCGGCTCGACCGTGCTCGCGCTGGTGTTGTTCGCGACCTATCTCGGGATCGGCGCGCTGGCGCATGACTCCCGGTTCAGTCTCGGCTGGGTGCTGGCAAGCACTGCGCTGGTTTGGGCCGGCCCCGCGCAGATCATCCTGATTTCCACGCTCGGCTCAGGTGCGACAGCAGTGCAGGCCGCGCTTGCGGTCACGGTCAGCGCCATCAGGCTATTCCCAATGGTGGTGTCGGTCCTGCCATTGCTGCGTACGCCGGCGACCAAACGCCGCCATCTGATTTTGCCGGCGCATTTCATCGCCGTGACGTTGTGGGTTGAGTGCTATCGCCTGCTGCCCAACGTCCCGCGCGACCGGCGCGTTATTTTCACCTGCGGTCTGGGCATCGGCCTCGTGCTGGTATGTCTGGCCGCCACCACGGCCGGATACATGCTGGCGGCCAACCTGCCGCAGACACTGGCCGCCGCGATCCTGTTGCTGACGCCGCTTGCTTTTCTGCTATCGACCGCGCGCAATGCAAAGCATCTTGTGGACGTGCTGGCGCTGGCGCTCGGCCTTGCGCTCTATCCGCTGGTCGCGTTGCTGCATACGGGGGTCGATATTCTCATCAGCGGCCTGTCGGCCGGAACGATCGCCTTCGGCGTCCACTGGTGGCGGAGGCGGGCGTGAGCGATTTCATCGGCGATTGGCATGCGCTGCTGCTACTCGTGCTCGCGGGCTTCCTGCCGAACGAGATCTGGCGGATGTTCGGGCTGTGGTTCGGCGGGGGGATCGATGAAGGATCGGAATTGCTGGTGTGGGTGCGAGCTGTCGCGACCGCGATTCTCGCCGGGGTGATCGCGCAGATTCTGGTATTTCCGCCGGGCGCGCTGGCGAGTGTACCGGGCCTCCTGCGCTATGGCGCGGTGGCTGCGGGATTCGTGGCGTTTCTCGCCGGCCGGAAGTCGATTTTGATAGGGGTGATCTGCGGCGAAATCGTTATGCTCGGCGGCGAATGGTGGCTTGGATCGTAATTGTGTGACTTCGGGAGCTGGTGGCGATGGTTCGTG
>JAFEFK010000342.1 GCA_018240625.1 Pseudomonadota bacterium | reverse complement strand
CGGGATACTCTTTCACGGACTGCGCGTGTTTGATAGAATCCCGTTCCTGAACGGCGAGTGGGAACGGCGGCAAGTCGAGAAATATCTTGGCCGGAATATCTAAACGTTCGTTCTCATCCGCCGCTCACGCCTTCGTGGACGGCCGCTCTCCGACGCGCGCGAACCACGCCGCGATATTGACGTTGCTCGTATCCAGCGGTTGACCGACCTGATTGCCGAAATCGATCAGGCAATAAAGCAGGATATCGGCGAGGGTGAACCGCGAGCCGCAGAGATATTGCTTGCCGGCGATCTGGCCGTTGAGCCACGCGAGGCGGTTGGCCGCGATCATCTTCAGGCCCGGCGAGGCTTCCGGGGCGACGGGGATGCGCTTTTGAAAGAATTTCAACGCTTCGCCGAAGCGGTAGCCCATGGCGAGCGGCTCGCAGATGTTGAGATCGACGCGCCGCGTCCACATCCGGCACTCGGCGCGTTCCTCGGCGGTCGATCCGATCAGCGGAGGCGTCGGCTGCTTCTCCTCAAGGTATTCGCAGATCGCCGTGACCTCGGACAGATAGCTGCCGTCATCGAGTTCGAGCGTCGGCATCTGGCCGTGCGGATTGCGCTTCAGATGCTCGGCCTGCCGGTTTTCGCCAGCGCGCAGATCGACAGCCTGCTTTGGCATCGAAATATTCTTCTCGGCCATGAACATACGCACAATGCGCGGATTGGGGCCGATGGAATCATAGAGCTTCATGAAGCGTTTCCCCCCGGGCGCCGTCTCCCCCGCTGGAACCAGGGATGGCGCGTGGCCGCACTGTATCGGGGAAAACAGCAGACGCAATCCGCGCCAAGGGTTTGAAAAACGATCTTCTGTGATCAGGATTGGGGCAGCGCAGCCCCGCCAGCCTTGGTTCGGCCGCTTTGCAGGCCGGAAGAATTCCTAAAATTTCCGTAATGCCCCCCAAGGTAACGATTTGGCAAGCAATGAAAGTTACCAAATAGTCAACCTTTACTGGAGGATTTTACGTGAGCGAACGTTCGTCTGACCAAACCACTGGTGGCCTTGGCGACACATCCGCCGGCATGGGCGATGTGCGGTCGAGCGTCGAATCTCCAAGGCTCGCCCCGGATCAGGAATTGTCCGCGCCACCGCCCGACGCGATCAAGGCCGAGGCGCCGCCGCCCGACGCGGTCAAGGCCGAGGCGCCGCCGCCCGATGCGCCGAAAGCGAACGCTCCCGAGGTTGAGGCTCCGAAGGCCGATGCGCCGCGTGAGCCCGGCAAGGTCATGATCATGGCGCCGTCGCGCGACAAGTCATGGGATGGCGCCACCATCAATCCTGGTCCGGCAGCCGCAGCAGACGATACTCATGCGTCGGGCCTGTTCGGCAAGCGGCGCCTGACCGCGATTGCGGCAATTGCGGTGTTAGCCGCCATCGCCGGTGCTATCAGCGGGTCGCTCGCGACGTCCGGTTCGAGCCATGTCGCGGCCAGCGAAAATGCGGCAGCAGCCAGCCATGCCAAAGCCATGGAGACCGCGATCGCGCGGCTCGAGTCCGAGGTTGCCGCGCTCAAGACCGGCGCCGAACGCTCCGCCAAGGGCGACAGCGGTCAGTTCGCCAAGGTTAACGATCGGCTGGACAAGGTTGAAAAGGCGCATGCCGAATCCGCGGGCAAGCTGGCCAAGCTCAGCGAGACCGTCGATAAGCAGCGCGTGGCCTCGGCGCCGGCCGCGCCGGCATCGCCTGCGAAGGAAGCGACCGGATCGGTTCCAGTTGCTGCGGCTGCTGCATCGGTGCCGCTCCCGACACGGAAGCCGGAAATTGCACGCCTGCCGACGGTCGAGGGCTGGGTGCTGCGCGACGTCGCCAATGGCGGCGCGCTGATCGAGGGACGCCAGGGTGTCTATGAAGTCTACGCCGGCGATCCGCTGCCCGGTCTCGGCCGCGTCGATGCGATCCGCAAACAGGATGGCCGCTGGGTTGTCGTCACCAGCAGGGGCTTGATCGTCGCGCGCTAGAATCGATCACTTCGGGATGAAATAGAGAATGGTGGCCATCTTCACCTCTCCCCACCGGGGAGAGGTCGGCGCGTAGCGCCGGGTGAGGGGCAACGACCTATCGAGAGCCCGTACCCCCTCACCCCAACCCTCTCCCCATGGGAGAGGGATGTCGCTGTGTTCGAGGATGCGTTCCATTAGAATGTGAGCTGCGCTGAGCGGCACCGGCCGCAGGGCGGCCCGTCTCTTCACCTGATGTTGCGCGACAGCATACGTCCGTTTCGGCTATTTTCCCGCCGGCTGGTGTTTGTCTAATGGACATTCATCCATCGGGAGCAGGTGCGTGCGATCGTTGCTGTCAGCCG
>JAFEFK010000341.1 GCA_018240625.1 Pseudomonadota bacterium | reverse complement strand
GGATATCACTGGAAAGTTCTGCACGCCCTATACCGTGCATTGGACCTACGATACCTATGCCCTCGCCAAGGGAACGGGGACGAGCGTCACTCGACAGGGTGGAAAATCATGGTTCTTCATCACCGCAGACTATGCTTTTGGTCACGCCCTGGAGAGGGATACATCACAGTCGATCGAGAAGAATGGCGGCAAGGTGCTGGGTTCTGTCAGATCACCGCTCAACACTCCGGACTATTCCTCGTTCCTCTTGAGGGCACAGGCGTCGAAATCGGACGTGATTGGTCTCGGGATGGCTGGAAGCGACGCGACAAATGCCATCAAGCAAGCCGCGGAGTTCGGTATCGTGAGTGGGGGCCAGCGTCTGGCCGGACTGCTGCTCTTCCTCAACGACATCCATTCGCTTGGGCTGCAGTCCGCGCAAGGCCTCATCACGACCGTTCCGTTCTATTGGGACATGGATGACGAGACGCGAGCGTTTGCAAAGCGGTTCATGGCTCGGCACAAGGGAGCCGCTCCCGATTTTGCCCAGGCTGGCGTCTACGGTTCGACCTTGTTCTATCTTCAAGCGATCAAGGCGGCAGGAACCGACGATCCGGACATCGTGATGGCGAAAATGCGCGAAACACCGATCAACGATTTCATGACGAAGAATGGCGTCTTACGACCGGACGGTCGTGTGGTCAGGGACATGTATCTGACGGAAGTGAAGAAGCCTGGGGAGTCGTCAGGCGAGTGGGATCTGTTGAAAATCCTCGCGACCATTCCTGGCAACGAGGCGTTCCGTCCTATGGAAGAAGGCGATTGTCCTCTCGTCAAGTAGTTGAATCGAGCATCCGGCGTGCGTCACCCATGTATTCTGGCGCACGTCGGCCGTATTTGGTTTGTCCGCTATCCTGTCTCGCGGGGGGTGTTCAGATAGTACCGTCATGAGAGAGGATCATTTGGCAGATTTAGGCCATATCGCCACGAGCCTTATTGGCTATGGTTTTGTGCAACCATGATCCGACTATTTCCGCCAGTTCGGACGGCTGCTCCATAGGAATCATGTGCCCTGACTGAGGAACGATTCGTAGAGTTGAGTTCGGGATCCTGTCGTTGAGTTCGCGCGCCTCGTCGAGGCTGCGGATGCGGTCGTTCTCTCCAGCGATGACAAGCGTCGGACACTTGATCTCGCTCAGACGTCCAATGTCGCTCTCTCTGACGAGGTTCGACTGTCTCCGGAATACGTCTCCGCCGAGCCGAACGCCCATCTCGCGAATTCGAGTGACGAGATCGGCATCGGGAGCAGTCCCAGGATTCAGGGATTCCTCGATGGCCCGCCGACTCAATCCTTTGAAGGGTTGATTGATCAGTCTTATGGCGGCTGCTTTCCGTTGGGATTGTTCGACGGTATCGGCGCGCGCAGACGTGGCAATGAGGATGAGGGCGCTCACCCGACGCGGGACTAACCTTGCGACTTCTCGGGCGACGTATCCACCCATCGAGAAACCGACAATCGCAGAATCCGACGGAACATCAGCGACGATACGGCGTGCCATCGCGGGGATGCTGTCGCCCTGGCCAAGGTCGGCATGGATGATGGGTCCAAAATCTCCCATGTGCCGTTCGAAGTCGACCCATAAATCTTTGTCGGCCATGAATCCGGGAATAAGGACCAGAGCCATAGATTGCTTCTACCTCTAAGTGTGGAGGCCACGAACTCCATTCGCTCGACGAATTCTTCCCGAAACTATCAGGTCCACATGCCGATCTATAGGGCCGTTTTTTACCAATCATGGTCGGAAGGCAATATTATTGTTCGGATTATCGCCATCATCGAGTGCTGAGAGACCGCCGCCAATTCCTGGCTGACTACCAGCGATCTCGCGGATTCGCTTGACTACGTTTCCCGGGAAAGATTTCGGCAAAGCAATAACAGTTGCGCCTCTTAGTCTTACGTATTCCTCGATCGACATCATCATGTACCGAGGCTTGTCATGGTATGCGCTGGTATTGAGCGGGGTGATGATTGCGTCGCGACAACCGGCCGCGCGCATCTCAAAATGACAATATCCCTCACAACTGAACTGCGCCTTCCATTTGTCGACGTCGAGGTCACGGATGACGTCTCCGGTTCGCCGCCTGCTGCGCAGGCAGGAGACGACGACAGTTGGAACGCGCCATATTCGCTACATCATCGCCGGTGCACGCAATGGCCACGTTGCGCGGCCGCGCATGAGTTGAATCTCCGGAACCGAACGTCGGCGGGCACGCGAACCAGTAGAAGACGAGTTGGGTGCTGGCACCTCGATTGCTTCAGAGCGGGGGATCGTGCGGTGCGTGTCGAAGCCACCCAAAGTTCCAAGCCATCATTGCGGTCTTGCAACTGTCTCATTGACATGTCTAAAGACAGAAGAATACTATACAGGTAGTATGTAATCGAGCTTGACCCTCGCGCCGGAGAGGCGCCGCGTCATGGGAGGCGTTCATGGATGCACAGAGTTACGAAGCTTTCCGCGCAAGCTTGCGACGGCTCGCCCTCGAGAAAATTGAGCCGCATGCCGCGGCTTATGACCGGGAACAACGTTTCCCGGAGGAATCGCTCGAAGCCTTCAAAGAGATGGGGCTCGTTTCGCTCGCCTTTTCGGAAGAGAACGGCGGGCAAGGAGGGGACGTCGTCTCCCAAGCCATCGCGCTGGAGGAACTCGGCCGTGTCTGTGCCACTTCCTCTCTGGTGCTGATGGTGATCTGGGCAGGCCTCGGACCAGTCGCAAAGCATGGATCGCAGAAGTTGCGCGATGAGGTAATTCGTCCGGCAATGGCGGGAAATACAGTCGCGTCCATTTGCCTGACCGAACCCGCCGGAGGTTCGAATCTTTTTGGACTCAAAACGAGC
>JAFEFK010000340.1 GCA_018240625.1 Pseudomonadota bacterium | reverse complement strand
TGCACTTGCCGCGCTGGGAGCTTCTCGCCGCCATTCTCGTGATGGTGGTAGTGCTCGGCTTCTTCCTGCCGCCGGTGTCGATCATCCTGATGACCGCGCCGATCATCTTCCCGCCGCTGCGCGCCGCCGGATTCGATATCATCTGGTTCGGGGTCGTCATGACTATCGTGATGGAGATGGGTCTGATCCATCCGCCGGTCGGCCTCAACATCTTCGTCATCCGCAACGTCGCGCCGGACATTCCGCTCAACGAGATCATCTGGGGTACGCTGCCGTTCGTGCTGCTGATGATGGTTGCCGTGCTGCTGCTGTGCTTCGTTCCGCAGATTTCGACGTGGCTGCCGGACATGATCATGGGGCCCGATGGCAGCCCGTGATGACCATGCGGCCAAGCGCTACGTCGCCGCCGCTTCGACCTCGGCGAGTTCGACGCCTTCCTGCACGATGTCGCCGACCTTGCACTTGATCTTTTTCAGCACGCCGGCGTAAGGCGCGCGCAACGTCTGCTCCATCTTCATGACTTCGAGGGTGAGGATCGGCGCGCCCTTTTCGAGCGTGGCGCCCTCCTCCGCCAACAGCGCGACCACGGTGCCCGGCAGCGGCGCGACAATGCGATCCTCGCCGACCTGCTCCTCGTCGTCGCCGCCGAACGGATCGACCTGATGCAGATCGAACCGGCCATTGCGGGTGCGCAGATAAAGCTCGTGGCCCTCGACGACCGAGGCTACATGGCTCCGCGCGCCGTCGAGCGAAAGCATCAGACCTCCCGCGCCGTCAGCCGCAAACGCAAAGGCGACGTCGCGCTCTCCGATCCGGATCTGGGCCGGACCGTTGCCATAGGTGTAGATGACCGTGTGTTCGGTCTGACCGTGCCGGAACACAAACTGCCGCTTGCGGCGGCCGACCGGCATCCAGCCGTCCTTCTGCCAAGGCGAAGATGCAGCGGGCTGCGCAGCACCTGCTTCCGCATGCAGAATGGCTGCGACGGCACCGCCGAGTTCGGTATCTCCAACCGTAGATGAAATTTCGGTCAGATCTTTCAGGTGGCGCTCGATGAAGCCGGTGTCGATCCTGTTGGCACGCACGTCGGGGTGCGTCACCAACGCCGACAGAAACGGGATGTTGGTGACGATGCCGCGAACATCAGTTTCTTCCAGCCCTCGATTGAGACGGCTGATCGCAGCCTCGCGGGTTGGCGCCCACGCAATCACCTTGGCCAGCATCGCGTCATAGTTCGGCGAGACGGAATCCTCTTCGCGATACCCGGAATCGATGCGCAGCCCGTCGACCTCCGCCGGCGTTCGCCAGGTCTTGATATGGCCGACCGACGGCATGAAGTTCTTGTTGGGATTCTCGGCGTAGACGCGCGCCTCGATCGCGTGGCCGTTCAGCCTGATCTGGTCCTGCGCCAGCGGCAGCTTTTCCCCGAACGCGACACGTAGCTGCCATTCGACGAGGTCCACGCCGGTGATGAGTTCGGTGACGGGATGCTCGACCTGCAGGCGCGTGTTCATCTCGATGAAGAACACGTTCTTGCCGTCGGAGACGAATTCGATGGTTCCGGCGCCGACATAGTTCACCGCGCCGGCCGCCTTGCGCGCCGCGGCGCAGACGGCCTCGCGCCCGGCCGCATCGAGCGTCGGCGACGGAGCCTCCTCGATCACCTTCTGATGGCGGCGCTGCAAGGTGCATTCGCG
>JAFEFK010000033.1 GCA_018240625.1 Pseudomonadota bacterium | reverse complement strand
GTGTCGCTCGGGCCATCCGTCGTCTCGCAATTCCCCTCGATCGGCGGCGATGTCGTATTTTCCCTGATGAATGTGTTTCTCGGCAGCGTCATTGCAGCATTTCTGATCTTCGAGCCGCGCGGCCTGATGCATCGCTGGAATATCCTGAAGCGGTCGTATCGGACATGGCCGTTTCCATACTGAACGTAGCGAAGCCGCCGCAGGGCGGTGTCCATGAAACATAACAGAACCGGGAGGACGTAGAGATGAAGAGCAGACGTTTTAAATGGATCGCAGGCGCCGCGGCAGTGGCGGTCGTCACACTCGCGCTGCCCGCTTCGGCGCAGACGACCTACAATATTGCCTCGATCGCCGACTTTACCGGACCCTACGCCGACATCATGAAGGACCTTGTCGGCGCCCGTCGCGCCACTGTCGATTGGTGGAACGAAGAAGTCGGCAAGGGAATGGGCATCAAGATCGGGATCAAGGACTTTGACGGGCGCTACGACGCGGCGCAGACTGCGAGCCTTTGGCCCGGCATCAAGGCCGAACTCAATCCGGTGGCCGTACTCGGCGTCGGTGGACCTGACGTCGCCGCGCTGCAAGGTCGGCTTCCGGCGGACAAGGTGCCCATGTTGATGTCGACGGCCGGTTACGGGTTCGCTTGGAAAGGCGATCCCTGGATCTTCAACCCGCGGCCAACTTATGGCCATGAGGCTGCCGGGTTCTTCGAATGGTTCCGCAGCACCCGCGGCATCAAGGGGCCGCTGAAAGTCGGCATCATTTCCTCGGAAGCCTCGCCGGCTTATGTCGATATTGCCAAGGGCGCGGAGAAGTTCGCCAAGGACAACCCGGACAAGGCTGAAATCGTCGAGACCATTTTTACCGAAGTTCAGCCGACCGATCTGACCACCCAGGTTGGCCGCCTGATCCGCAAGGGCGTGCAAGTTATCGATATCCAGACCAACACGGCCGCGGTTGTGGCGACCAAGCGTGCGCTGCAGGCGCTCGGCAAGGCCGATATTCCGATCATGATGAGTTCGCATAACGGCCTGATTGCCTCAGGTAAGGC
>JAFEFK010000339.1 GCA_018240625.1 Pseudomonadota bacterium | reverse complement strand
GTATTCCGAATTACGAGCAGGAAGCCAGAATTTACGGCAAGTACATTCTCGACCATCTTCCGGCGTCAAAAGTCGCTGTTCTCTACCAGGCTGATGACTACGGTCGGAGCTATCTTGATGGCTTGAAATCTGGTCTCGGCACCAAGGCCGGGGACATGATCGTCGCGACCCAGAGCTTTCAGGTTGCCGATCCGACGGTCGATTCCCAGATCCTCAACCTTGCCGCGAGCAAAGCAGACGTCCTGCTCATCGCCGCGACCAGCAAGCAGACCATTCAGGCCTTGAAGAAGGCAAGTGAGGTCAAGTGGCGGCCGCAGCTCTTCATCGCCTATCCCGCCGCATCGCCCGAACGCACGTATGCTCTCGCCGGAAAGGAAACCGCGAAGGACGCCATATCGGTCACTGTCTTCAAGGATCCTGAAGACCCCGATACGATCGGCGACACCGACATCAAGGAGTATTTTTCGTTCATGAAGAAATACTATCCGGACGGAAACAAGAATGAGACGCTCAATGTCGTTGCCTATGTCGAAGCCGGCATCATGACGGAGATGTTGAAACAAGCGGGCCCGAACCTCACCAGCGACTCATTCCTGAAAGCCATGTCTCATTTCACGGCAGAGCACATTCCAGGATTGCGAAAGGGCGTGATGGTTCGAACGTCGCCTGACAACTACAATCTGTATCCGCGTCCCCTGATGATGCGCTTCGACGGCGCACGCAACGTGATCATGAAAGAACAAAAATAGTAAGGCGGGCAACGCATTGCTTCAGCAAAAGTGCGCCCGACCCCGCTCCATGAATAAGAAACGGCTGGCACCGGCCGTGCCTATCCAAGTTGCTCGGATAGTACACGAGCCAAACGCTTCGATCCGGCCCAAATCTGCCTGTCGCTGAAACTCCCAAAACCTAGTAGCAAGGCTGGCTGTATCTTGCGGCGAAGGGTCATGCGCGAAAGCGGTGTTACCTCCAGGTCGGCCTGCTTCGCGGCAAGACTAATCGCGACATCGTCTGTGTTTCTCGGCAGGTATGCGACCAACTGCAGGCCTGTATCGCCTGGCGAGGGTTGCAGGTGGTTGCCGGGTATTGTTGCCCGCAATGCTTCAGCCAGCACCTGCTGACGTCGCGAATAGATGCGTCGCATCCGCGCGATGTGGCGCGCGAGATGTCCAGAGGTCATAAAACGCTGAACGAGCGCCTGTTCGAACGTCGGTGACTGACGGCCGGCAACGATTCTGGCGTTCACGAATAGCGTTACAACGGAACGCGGAACCACAAGGTAAGCCAGTCTAAGTCCTGGAAAGAGCACCTTTGAAAAGGTGCCGATATAGACAACGCGGTTGCCGCCATCCATCCCCTGTAACGAACGCACAGGACGTCCACTGTAGCGAAACTCGCTGTCGTAATCGTCCTCGACGATCCATGAGTCGTTGCGTCGAGCCCATTCGAGAATTGCCAGACGACGATTAAGCGACATCGTGTATCCCAACGGAAATTGGGACGACGGGCAAATCACAGCCAATCGTGCTGACGGAAACATTCGCTTGGCAGCTTCGACGTCCATGCCTTCTTTGTCGACCGGGACAGCTCCAATCTCCGCTCCCCCCGCGCGCAGAGCCGCGACCGATCCTGGAAAGCCGGGGTCCTCACACCAGACCACGTCGCCGGGATCAATCAAAAGTCTGATCGACAGGTCGAGTCCTTGTTGGGCTCCCGCGACGATGACCACTTGATCGGGTTCGCAAACCACCCCGCGGTGGATCGAGAGGTAGCTGACGATCGCCTCGCGCAACGGGGTGTAGCCCGCGGGCTCCGCCTCTCCCAGAAGCCCCACACTCTCCGGTCCGCGGCCGGTGAGGAGCGATTTGCCCAGCCGATTCCACAACGATATCGGAAACTCATCCAGCGCCGGCATGTTGATGCGAAAGGCCGTGAGCTTCTGGGGGGAGCGAAGCGAGGCTGCAACCGATGCGTATCTGCTAGCACGGGCGGCAAGTCTGACGGCGCGGCTTCCGTCTTCTCGCGCGGCTCCGAAGTAATTCTTCGAATTTCCGTTGAGGCGAGCCGAAACGTAGGTGCCGGAACCGTGACGCGTTTCGATAAATCCTTCGGCGTGGAGTTGTTCGAACGCTGTGATGACCGTGTTGCGGCCGATCCCAAGGATTTTCGCCAACTCGCGAGAGGATGGAAGCCTCTCGCCTGTTCCGACGCTTCTGGTCAGAATGGCCCGGGCGATCGTGTCGTAAACCCTCTTCTGCAAAGGTATGTTCTGTCCGCCGGGCTGATTGAAATGATCGAGAAGCCCTGAATTGACGCGTGTCAGTCTCATGTCCTTTTTCCGATTGCAGTTGATGCGGACGGACTTGCTTGAACAATTTCATCATTCTCGGGCGGCTACCAATGAGTCCCTTGTCGGATCCCTATCCTGGTGGCGTCCCTGCGTCAGGCGCGCGCACGCCCATAAAAGTGGCTCCATCAGATTTACACTATATGGCTCTTTTTGTGACCAGTTTCCATGGCATATAAACCGTCCAATAAAAATGCAGGTGGAGGAAATATCATGGCTCAACACATGACGTTTACGCGCCGCCGATTGCTGCGCGCCGGCAGCTCGTTGACGGTGTTGTCCTTCGCTGCCCCCAAATTCCTGGTTGCAGATGCAGCCGCAGCAAAAGAGCAGCGGGGCGGAACCCTCAATTCCGCTCTATGGCCTGAGCCGCCTGCGATCCTCATCGGGCTCAGCCTTACGTCCCCGACATTGCTGCCGGGCAGTAAGATGCAGGAAGGTCTTGTCACTTTCGATTTCAAGTTAAATCCCCAGCCTGTTCTGGCCGAAAGCTGGGAGGTCAGCGCGGACGGTCTGACCTATCGGTTCAAGCTGCGCCGAAACGTGAAGTGGCATGACGGAAAGCCGTTCACAGCCGACGACGTGATCTATACTTTCAATGAATATATCCCGGCGGTCCATCAACGCTCGCGCAGTACATTCGCATTGGTGACCACGACGGCGGAGGACCTCCATACCGTCGTTCTCAAGCTCAAACACGCCTACCCATCGCTCTTGCGTAGTCTGGATGTGATCGGAGCCCCGATCATGCCTGCCCACATCTACGCGGGGAAGGACATCCGGAAGAACCCCGCTAACCGCAACCCGGTTGGCACCGGACCCTTTAAATTCTCCGAATGGCGCAGCGGGGAATACATTCGCCTCGTACGCAATACTGACTACTGGGCGGAGGGGCGGCCGTATCTGGACGAGATCTATTATCGCTTCATTCCCGATAGCGCGTCACGCGCGCTGGCGCTGGAAACCGGCCAACTGCAGCTCGCAACGCAGAACGATATCGAACTGGTGGATGTCGGCCGGCTCAAAGCTTTGCCAAACCTCAAAGTTTCAACCCAAGGGTGGGAATGGGCTTCCACGATATGCTGGCTCGAATTGAATTTGCGGCGAAAACCTTTCGACGACGTGCGTTTCCGCAAGGCGGTCATGCACGCACTCAATCGCGATTTCATCCGCGACACGATCTTCTTCGGTATGGCGAAAATTGCGACCGGGCCGATCCATTCGAGCTCGCCTTTCTATGCGCCTGACCTGCATCGCTACGAATATGACCCGGCCAAGGCTCGTCAACTCCTTGATGAAATGGGGCTACGGCCGGACAGCAGTGGAAAGCGTGTGGAAATCGGACTCCTCGGTTTGCCCTATGGCG